>JAUWHL010000076.1 GCA_030605895.1 Promethearchaeota archaeon
GACGGTTTTTCAAGCGAATAAAAAAATAAATACTTTAATTGAAACAATTAAAAAAAAAGAACCAAAATTTAACTTCGAGAAATATGGATATCGTCATGCACTATGGCAAGAAACTGATCCTAAAGTAATCCAAAAATTAAAAGAATTATTTAAAAATGAAAAGATTTACATTGCTGATGGACATCACAGAGCTGCTAGTGCTGCGGAATATCGTAAAATAAAACTGGAAAAATCAAGTGTGGATAAAAGTATAAAAGCTCCTTGGCAAAATCTACTATCCTATGTAGCATCAGACGATCAAATACGTATTTTACCTTATAATCGTGTTATAAGAAAATTACCAATAGACGCGAAGGATTTTTTAAAAAGATTAGAAAAGAATTTTGAAATTATATCTATGAAGAATGCTTTTAATCCAGAAAAGAAAAATGAACTCGCAATTTGTATAAAAGGTTCATGGTATAAACTATTAGTTAAAGATGAAAAATTTAAAACTAAACGAGATAGCTTAGATGTTGCTATTCTTCAAGATTATGTTTTAGAACCCATTTTAGGGATTAAAGATCCCCGTTCTGATGAGAATATCTTCTTTGTAGGAGGTACACAGGATCCTAGAGAAATGGAGAAATACGTCATAGAGAAAGGAAATGATTTATTTATTAATTTATATCCCGTAAACATCAGAGATTTAGAACTAATCGCAGATAAAGGAGGAATAATGCCTCCAAAATCAACATGGTTCGATCCAAAAGTCCTCTCAGGATTGGTATTACACGATTTAGAAGAATAAGAAAAAAATGTTATGAAAAATTATTTTTTTAAAAAATTTGACATTTTTTCTGCAATCATAGTAGCAGCAGCAGTTTGATTTTCAATACTTTGACTAGCTATATGGGGTGTAAGAATTAAGTTTTCTTTCCAGTCGATTAATTCTTGATCTTTTAGTGGTTCTTCACGATAAACATCTAGAGCTGCACCTGCAATATCTTTGTTTTTCAATGCTTTTATCAAAGCTTTATCGTCAATTAAATTACCTCTCGCTGTATTTATAAGTATAGCATCTTTTCGCATTAAACTTAGTCGCTCTTCATTAATACTATTTTCAGTTTGAGGCGAAGAAGGAAGATGTAATGAAATAATTTGTGCTTCTTTTAATAAATCTTCAACTGAAGGATAAATAGAACATCCGATTTTTTTAGCCTCATCAATAGCTGCTTGACCTTTACTAAATCTAGAATAAACTCCAACATCCATCCCCATAGCAATTGAAATTTTTGCTAAATGTTTTGCGATATTTCCAAAACCAATCAACCCCAGTTTTTTTCCATCTAATGTATATCCTAAACACTTATTTTTATTCCATTGTGCTTCATGTGTCGTACGATCTGCATAAGAAATTTTTCTTGCTAATGTTAACATTAATCCCAATGCAAATTCTGCAACTGACACAGCAGGTGCTTCAGGAGTATTTAAGACTTCTATATCCATTTCAGCAGCTTTTTTTCTATCTACATTATCTAATCCAACTCCCGCTCTTCCGATGACTTTAAGCTTTTTAGCATGTTCTAATACATCGGCAGTTAATTTTGTTCTTGATCGGATTACAATACCATCGTAATCTCCTATTTCCTGCTTAAGTTCTTCTTTCGTAATTGTAAAATTTTTTATAACTTCAAATCCATTATCTTCAAATATTTTTATTCCTTTATCTTGCAGTTTATCACTAATTAATATTTTCATCTTAATCACATTTGTTGAATTTAATTATTTTGAATATTTTTTTTTAGTTTACAAATATTTAAAGAGTTTTTGTTATTTTTTTTACAATTTCTCTTAGAATAAATAATTAAAAAAATAGAAAAAATAGATAAATACTATAATTTTTTCAGCATATTAGTTTCATTTTAACTTGGAAATAATGTCAGTAAGAACTTCTAACATCTCTTCAAGATCTTTCAACTGAATTTCCCCCATATGCCCAATCCGAAAGGTTTTATTTACAAGTTGCCCATATCCATTAACAATACGATAACCTTTATCAAGAAGCATAGAAACCATTTTTGGAATATCAAGATCTAAAGAATTTTTTATAGTGGATACTGTATTTGATTCATATCCCTTCTCAGGAAACATTTCAAGGTTGTTTTCACTAACCCATGTTCGTGTTCGTTTTGCAAGTTGCTCATGTCTTTCAAATCTTTTCTCTAAGCCCTCTTTATTAAATATATAATCTAGTTGTGCTGTTAAACCTCTTATTTGTGGTATAGGTGGAGTTGTTGGCGTCTGGTGTTTAGCAACATGTCTTTTTTTCAAACCAATTAAATCAAAGTAGAGCCCTCTATTTTTCACTTGTTCTGCTTTTGCGATTGCTGCATCTGAAACAGAACAAACTGCTAATCCCGGTGGTAAAGCAAAACATTTTTGCACAGAAGCTAAGCATATATCAATATCTAATTTATCAACTTCTAATTTCACTCCTGCCATTGAAGAAGTAGCATCCACACACAATAAAGCTCCTGAATCTTTAATTATTGGTGCTATTTTATCAATTGGATTATAAACTCCGGTAGATGTCTCGTTCGCTTGAATTAAAACTACAGAATATTTATCCTTGGTTAAAGCATCTTGAGCAACCTCGGAAGTTATAGCTTTTCCCCATTCAACAGTTTCTTTAACAGAATTCTTTCCATTACTAACTCCGATTTCATACCAACGATCTCCAAAAGCTCCAATTGAAAAAAATAACGCTTTTTCATCATTTTTGACTAGATTTCTAACACAAGCTTCCATTATCCCTGTAGCGCTTGATGTAAAAATTAAACACTCTTTATTTGTATATAATAACTTTTGAAGGCCTTCTGCTGCCATTTGATGCATTTCTGAATAAGGTTTAGATCTATGAGTATCATTTGGTTTTGCTAATTCTTTCAAGACTCTCTCTGGAACATGGACAGGTCCAGGGGTAAATAACTTTAACTGTGAACCTTTCTCTTTATTAAAATGAATATCGGTCATAATTACGTCCATTAATTATAATTTTTAGTTTAAGTTATTTAATTAAGTAGCATGATTTGATATAATTTTTATTATTTTTTTCTCTATAGTTTCAAATAATTTAATTAAAAAAATAAGAATCAAATTAGGCTTTTCCAATTATTATTACAAACTTAACTTTATTATTCTTCTTTCGATTAGGAGATCTCTTTAATATGAATGAACTTTAGCTATCTTCTTCAAATTTGGTTGTTAAAACATTTCCATCCTTTCCCACATATAATAAATAATCAGAGATTATATAAAAGAAGAGTTTAAAATTCTTTATATGTACAAGAGATAATCCATATTCGCTTAAGTATAATGCTGCTCTACTTAAAATATTGAATAAAACTGTGAGAGAGAGCATAATAATATAAAATATAAAACTGTACGTTGTAAAAGTCAATACTATTAGACAAATTACTATCGTGATAAAACCAATACAAATATTCAATATTCGATATTTTTGCTTGTAGATATCAATTAATAATCCCTTTATAATACCTGCAAAACCAACAATCATAATAGGAAAAGTAATTAACGAGATTATAATATGCGACGTAATAGCTGGGCGCGTTAGCATCCAATACAAGAACAATAGCGCTATTATGATAAAAATAAATCCAAGCAAAATCTTATAATTATTTCTAAAACCTCTATTATTCCTTTTATTTAAACCATCCATAATCTTTAAAAATCCGTAAATAGCTAACGCAGCAAAGGGATAAACAATAATACTTAATAATGCTACTAAACTAAAGATAAATATAAATACTAAATAGTTAATAATTAAAAATAATACAATATAATTATCAGCACGAATTTTCTTATAAGAGATTAATTCTAGTTTCATTGTATTAATCACAAAAATTTATTTTATCAATTTTAAATATTATATTCCCTTATTTTTAATTTTCGGTATTAAATAATCTGATAATTCAAAATATTAAGAATGATTATTTTATTTGAAAATGAAATTAACTTCTCTTTTTATAAGAATAAAATAATATAATTGCCGATAATAATTAATATCACAGCCACTATAAACCTTTTACGGAATTTTTCTTTCAAAATCAAAATTGATAATATTTGTTGGACCATGGGAGTATTAACTGTAAATATGGATGTTATTATCAATCCATTGATTTCTGCTGCTTTTATATATATAGCATCTGCGAAGCCTAAAGATAAGATCCCAGCAATTCCAATATATACAAAATATTTTAAATTTTTCCTATTTTCTTTTTTAAATCCTGCATAATATTCACGTTGAAATATTCCAAATATCATAATTGTGATCATTCCAAAACCTACTCTAAAGAAATTAGATATAAATACATCTCCAGTTAAAATTCTAGCTTGGTTAAGTGAAACGTAAGCAACAGCCCAAAAAAATGCTGTACCAATTGCTGATAAAACACCAATAATTAAATCTTCCGAAACTCTTTCCTTTAGAGTTCTTTTTACATTAAGTTTTTCAGATTTATCTTTTATACTTAATATAAAAACACTTGAAAGGATTAGTGCACCACCAATTAAGATTGAATAAGTGATTTCTTCATTGAAAAAGAAGATAGAGAAAAAAATTACAAAAATTAGTGAGGTTTGGACGAGAGGATAAGTACGTGAAGCTTCTATTTTTTTTAAGGACATATAATATAATAAATCTCCAATAGTGACGCTTAATCCTGATATTAAGCATGCAATTAAATAGGCAAGTACTTCTGATTTAGTCAAATTTCCTAGAATATTATAATCGGCAAAAATTAAGGAGAAAAAAAAGGTTCCAAGACTAACACAGCACAGTCTAAAAAATAGATTAGCTTTTGGTTGGGTTTTTTCTAATCCTTTTTTATAAACAAGTGAAGCTATTGCCCAAGTGAAAATTACATAAAAAACTAAGATAAACCAAATTAACTCAACCATTTAAGAATTTAAATATAAAATTACTTTAAAAGTGTTTTTATAATATTCTTAGTTTTCAGATTTCAGTTTCATAATAAAATCTTTAGGAGGAGCTTCACTAAAAAGAAACATATTTATTACTTTTTCTCTAAAAGCATCATCATGTTCAGCTATTTTAAACATTTTAGAGAGATTTTGACCTTGGTTTTCAAAACAAAAATCTACTAATGAGAGAGTTAATTTAAAACTCCGTGCAATTTTCTTGATAGTTGGATGAAATTTATAATTCTTTAAAGTTAATTTTGATATATCTTCTGATTCAATTGCGTTAATAGCTGTTTCGGCAGCTACTTTACCCGATACTATACTTGGACATATTCCCTCTCCACTCATAGGCGAAACAAATCCAGCAACGTCACCAATAAGCATAATATTATCACCATAGAGACTTTTCTCAAGAATACCTTGACCTGGTAATGGGTATGCGCCCTCCCATATTTTTCTATAGTTCTTTTTTGATAGAAATTTTTTTATATTTGGATCATTCCAAAATTCTTTATAAATTTGATTTAAATTATATTTCAAACTATCCTCCCCAATTAAACCACAACCTATATTAAACTTATTATCTTCTAAAGGGAATAACCATCCATAACCTTTATATGATTTAAAAAAAAGCGATATGGTTTCTTTATCAAGACTATTTTCACCTTCCATTATTGCACATTTAGCAATTCCAATATCTTCGGTTTTCCATTTTTTCTTTAATCCTGACCTTTTCGCTAATTTAGAGCTCATTCCATCAGCAATTATAATAATTTTTCCATAATATTCTCGTAATCCTGAAGGAGATTTTGTTTTTATCCCGATTCTCTGATTTTCTTTAGTTATAAAATCATAAGATAAGTTTTTATCGAATAACTCGGCACCAGCATCAACAGCTATATCTCTTAAGAAATTATCAAATTGCAGTCTATCAACATTTATTGAATAATCCAAAGCATCTCTCCATTTATATTCAAAATTATGAAAATCCGCAGAATATATTTTGATTCCATTGATGCGATGAAAATTCATTTTACGTAGTTGTGGATAATATTTAAAAATCCTTGAATTTATACTGCCTCCACATGGTTTGCGCCAATTAGTATCTTTTTCAATTAATGCTACTTTATACCCACTTTTTGCTAAAATTTCAGCACATTTGGAACCAGCAGGACCAGCTCCCGAGATTATAACATCATACATATTTAAGTTCATAATTTAAATTTGGTATACTAATTAATTGATTAAGTCTTAAAAAAATTAATAAAAAATTAAAAAAAATTATAAAAACAAGAGTTCTTTAATGAAATTATGAGAAAAGAAGATTTATTAAAACCAACTGCCTCTGATTTCACTATAAATTCT
>JAUWHL010000217.1 GCA_030605895.1 Promethearchaeota archaeon
AGGAAGTGAAGGTGATTCGAAAATAATTGAGTTGAGTCGTAAATCAAAGCGATTGTTGAAGAATATAGTAGCATTAGGCATTCTAGTTTGTGCACCTATATTATCTATAATTCTAGTGAATGTTAATTATATTGAATATATAGATGATACCGAGGTTCGATTCATTAAAGACAATGCTGTTTTTTTCACATGGACTCATCAAAATGATCATGGGTTGTTTATTGAACCTAGTTTAGATTCAAACTTCAGAGCAATTGATTCAATAAATTTCTCTTTTGCTAGCATATCTTCATCCGATTTAGTAAATCCTAATAATATTTCAAATGAACAAGTAAAGGCAAATAAACCAAATATGTTTTTCGATTATATTTTTGAAAAACAAAATACAGACGGTTCATATTCAGATATAGGTGGATTTGGTAATATGATTTCTACACATCAAGCGATAAAAACTATAGAGATCGCTAATGAATCTTATTTAAATAATAAAATTCAACAGGGTGAAACTAATAATATTATTAGTTATTTGAATAATTCATTAAAAGAGTATGGAGAGGGATTTATGTTAATACCCATTTTAAATAAATCTGACATAATTTCTACTTCAAGTGCGATTGATCTAGCAAATACTTTAAATGGTGGAATTGTTCTCAAAAATGATAATATTTCAAAATATATTAATTCCACTTGGGTTGTTGGAAGTTATGTATTGTCGAATGATAATATGAGCATACCAACAGCAGAAACAACGTATTATGGTATCAGAGCATTTTTAGGAATGAATATGACTTATACTACTTCAGAACTCTTAGAAATTTGGTTTTATTTTACTTCACTTTATAGTAGTATAGACGGTGGATTTTCAAGTTTTATTGGTGAACCTTCTGATGTTCAATCGACATATTATGCTCTCTCGTCATTAAAAACACTAGATTTAGGACTTCCTATAGTTTTTGATGAACAAAAGACTTTATCTTTTATATTTAATTGTTCAAAGGTAGATGGGGGTTTTGGTTTAAGTCCAGAGCCAATTGATAATTCAGATTTTAAATCAGGGTGGGCTGCTATGAAATCAATTGATATTCTCAAGCAAGAAACCTTGACGGAAAAAAATTATTCTGATATTATTGAAGCTACTCTTAAATATTATGATTGGCTTCATTTTTTTCAGGGTAAAAATTCATTATTTGGTAGCACCACTATTGAAGCAAACTATTACGGGATATCAGCCCTTTATAATTATAATCCTAAAATCTTTACCGAATTTATTAACAAAGAGATTATGAGTAAGGAAATATTAGATAACATAACAAAATTCGTTGATAGATGTTATGATGAAGATGAGGGAGGTTTTGCATCAACTCCAGAAGAAAATGCTACTCTCTATGCAACTTTTTGTGGATTGAACATTTATGAACAACTTTTTCCCTTTACTAATAAATGGCCCGATGAGAATGAAATTGGGAATATAACAAGTTATTTAGTTAATCTTCAAAATCCAGATGGAGGTTTTCGTATAGGTCAAGATGTAGAATCTGTTTTAAATATGTACGGAGCATTCTATCAAATTTTCTTAGATTTAATTAATTCAAATATTTCAACTATTGAAAGTACATATTGGGCTTTAAGTTCATTAGATATCATTAATGGATTAAGTCATATCGATCATGTGAATCTTACTCATTGGATGAGATCATGTCAAAATCCTGATGGTGGGTTTTCATTATTTATGGGATTCCATAGTGATGTAATTTCAACATATTATGGCCTTGAGATATTTACAGAGTTGTTACATTCTGAACCCATGGCTAAAATAGCCTCTATTGAATTCCTAAAGAACTCACAAACTTCTGATGGCTCATTTATGGTTTTACCAGCTTTTGGGGCTTTTCTAGACTTACCATCAAACTTTTTAATCACATATTTTGGATGTAAAGGTCTTTATGATTATAGATTTCAACCAGAAAATATTAGAAATACTTTAAATTGGTATGCTCAATGTGTTAGTTTTAATACAGGAGGAATTGGTGATAACCCGGGGTTTGGAGGTGATTTAAGGAATGCAGCTAATGGTATTATTATTATAGATGAATTACAATATGACCAAAGCTTTGATTCGAAACCTTGGAACCTATTATTGACTTATATATTAATTATTGAAGGTGCTGGAATTGGTTTATTTATATTATTAAAATTATATCAAAAGCTTTCAATACCACAAAGGATAAAGTTATTATTAAGAATTGGAGGAAAACTTAATGAATCATACTTACAGAAGTTTCCAGCTATTAATTGTGAAAATTTAAGTATCTTTGCGGGAGGAAAATTAATAGTTGATTCTGTTTCTATGAATGTAAAACATGGCAAAATTTTAGGAATTTTAGGAGAGAGCGGTGCTGGTAAATCAACCTTTATTAAAGGCTTGCTTGGTATGAGAAAAATAACAGGTTTTTGTCAAATTTATGGAATGAATATAAATAAAAGAACTTCAAGAAGAATTAGGCCAATTTATGGGTATGTACCGCAAGATTTAGGAAAAATTTATCATAATTTTACAACTTTTGAGAATTTATTATATTTTGGAAATCAATACGGCCTCACAGAAAGAGAAATCATGAGTAGGGCTAAAAGACTTTTACGTAGCTTAGAAATTGAAGATAAAATGGATGAATTAGTCAAAAATCTTTCTGGTGGAGAAAAAAGACGAGTTAGCATTGCAATTGGTTTAATACATTCACCCATGTTTCTTATATTAGACGAACCTACATCAGGTTTAGATCCAGTTGTGAGAGAAAATTTGTGGTTAGTTTTAACCAAAATTAATGAACAATTTAAATCTACTTTAGTAGTGATTACACACTACCCAGAAGAATCCCGATTTTGTAATTTTGTTGCAATATTTGGTAGAAAACGTGGAATGTTAGATTTTGGTCAACCAAAAACGCTTTTAGTTAATTTACCAGGAAAAGGAAGATCTATTGAGATTATATTTACTGATGTAAAAGAAAATGCTACTGCTAGACTTGAATTGATTGAAGGAATTGAGAAAGTTTTAGAAAACAAAGCTGGTACAAATTTTTCAATATTTACTAATTTAAATCTCGATAAGTTGATTGAAAAAATAGAAGAAGAGATGGGTAAGAATTCAATTCAAGAAGTAAAACAAATGGATTCTAAAATGGAACAGTATTTCCGTTATAAAGCAATGGAGGTGTCTAAAGCTAATGAAATCTAGTATTTCAAAGAAAACTAGATTGTTAAAGGATCCTAGAAACGTTGAATTAGAACGTCTTAGATTAAAAATTTTAGATGCCGTTAGATTTTCCAAACGCTTTTGGATGACATATAGGGAAAACACATTTGGTATTGCATCAATTCTAAATTTAATTTATAAAAAATCATTTATCGAAGTATTGTTTTTTACCAACAAGGATGTAATAGACAGAGGGGTACCTTTATTAAAAATCTATACTCCACTCGTAGATGAATTTGATTTTAATGAAATTATCTTTGAACCTGATTTTGATGACGATGGTCTTGTTAGTCCTAAGAGAATTATTGAACGTATGAGGAAACACATAATAAAAGAATTTCAAAATCATGTAATGATACTAAACAAAGAAGTGGAATTGTTAGATGATAGATTTGAAAATTACATAATCGGTAACAACCCTTACTTCAGAGAATTTATAATTTCTTTTCCCTTTTTTGATATAAAATTAAAAATTAATTTCGAAAAATATCCTCTATTACCATCATTTTCATTTTCAAAAACAATTTTAAAAATTATAAGTGAAAGAGAATTTAATAAAGAGGATCTTATTAAAAATTGGAATGAGGTAAATCCTCCTCACATCCATCAATTAATCGAGAAAGTATGTCATATTGTTGAAAACCGTCTAAAATTGGATAGATTAAAGGAAAACTCTCAACAATTAATACTTAATAATATCTCTATAGAGAATGGATTACAGAATGTCTCTTTTAAGATTCATAGGGGAAAATCAATAGGAATACATTATGATGAAGAACAGCTATCAGATTTAGATCATCAGTATGATTTGTTTTATCTATTCTGGGGAATTTCCGGAAATTTTTCTGAATTTTCAGGGAGTATTGAGATTTTTGGAAAAGAAGTTCAATTTTTAAATAAAATGGATTTAGAAAAAATAGTGATATTACCACAAGCACATGAGGCAAAAATATTAAATATGAAAGTTAAGAAAGCAATAAAATATAAAATTAATATTAAAGAAATCTTAAAAAGTAGAAAAATTAAACTGCAATTATTATTAAAAAGTGCTGGTTTTGTTCCAAAAATTGATGAAATAATGGGAGACATATTTGTAGCTCCTTCAAAGAGAATTATCCGTAAAAAAACATATATTAAAAATGCTTTAGAAGTCACTGGTTTATCACTTAAGAAGAAGAAAAAATGTTCCGAATTGAATCATCTAGATTTTCTTTTATTTTCAATTGCTAGAGCTTTAATAAAATTTCCCTCAATAATTATGTTCTTTATTCCCTTTGAAATATTAGATCGATTAGAATATGAAAAATTTAATAATTATATGCAAAAAATTAAAAAAGAGTTTCATGTGATTTTAATCTTTCATGCTCCTGAAGGAATAGTATCTAACTGCGATAAAATATTAACTATAGGTAAAGAAGAGTCAAAAATTGGAACATTCAATAAATTAATTGAAGAATTACCTCAATCAGGTGAAATAATTATAATTGAATTAGATAATCCGGGTGAAGACTTAATAAAAAAGTTATACGAATTTGATGAAATAGCTAAAATCATAGAAGAAAGAAGAAATGAGAGATTTAAAATATTTTTAAAAGATCAGCCTGATCAAATGATAATTCGATTAATAGATTTATTTAGTCAAAATCTTTTCAGTTTTAAAAGATATAAAGCATCTTTAGAAGATTATTCAGAATTTTATGAAAGTACTTAAAAATATAATATTAAGAATTGTCAAAAAAAGTTGTATTATATG
>JAUWHL010000118.1 GCA_030605895.1 Promethearchaeota archaeon
AAAAAGAGGCTTCTTTGGAACTCTCAAAATGGTGGGGAAAATCCTAACTAGAGGTAAAGTATAGGTCATTGCTAATATTTAACAAAAATAAATAGAGAGATAAAAATAATAATATTTGACGTGCAAGGAGAATATTCTGCACTTATATCTGATATTCTTTATGAATCTGGATTATTGAATAGGTATTTCAATAATTTTAATTCGACTCCAGATTTTGTAGAAGGAAAACCTATTGGCAATCTATCAAGATGTTCCTGCAATTTTCTATAAATTTTTATTTCTTCTGCGTTCATATCAACACCATTGTAAAACTTGATAATATTATGTTATTACTGTAATAAACGATATTATTTTTTATTTAAAATAGTGTTTAGTAATCTAAGATATTACCTAAATATTACTTAGTTTCTTAAAATCTGGTCATATGTTTTTAATATATATGTAGATATCTCTCTGCTATTATTGAGATATTCACTATAATTTGAATGAATCTTAAAAAAAATTTAAAATCGAATGAAAAAAATGATGATTTCAAAAATAGAAGATTCAGAACCTGTTCTTAATCTTAGGGAATTATTCTATGAAAAAGAAGTTATCAATAAAACAATTAACAAACAAGTAGAAGAAATTCCCCATAAAGCAAAATATGATAATTTTAAACTACTTACAGATATTCAGATTGTCTTACAAAAATGTAGGCATTTAACACAAAAGGATAAATTTCTTTATTGTCAGAGCCAACGCTATTTTATGAAGCAATACCTCCGTGAAATTAATAGACGCTAATAAAACTCTTTAGACTATAAATAATACTTTTTAACTTCTTGTATAACTAGATTAATTAAATCTTTGGGATTCCCTATACCATAAAACGTTACTTTATCAAGCAAGCTCTTAAATTTTTCTTGTGGAATTCTTTTTGAACCTATGAAAAAACCTACAATTTTATGCCCCTTTTGGGCTAAGTCTGCCATAATTTTTTTTGCTTTGCTCCAATTATAAATACCAAACTCCGTGATTATGAATACAAGCACATTTATATCTGCTTTTTCGCACTGATTCGCAATTTGTTTTATCGGTAAAAATGTGCCTCCTCCTTGATATCTTAATAAAACTTTTTCAGCTTTTTTATAATCAGATGTCCATTGACAGACGTCTGCTCTGTTTGAAAAATTGATTATACTGAATTTAGCACCTTTACTTGCTGCAAAATGCAAAGAAGCAAATGCAGCTATTAGAGCTGTATGATATGGTCCTTTTCCACGAACAGATCTAGATGTATAATTCCATCCCATAGAACCTGAAGAATCTAAAACAATCAAGAGATCAGGGATCTGCTTTTCTACTAGATGCCCAGTTCCTTCTCTAAAAGCCCATTTTCTTGTAGTAATATTAGGTATCATTATGGGGCTATTTAATAAACTCTGAACTATATCTAATTCTTCGATTCTATCTCCAATACGCCACACCTCGGGATAAACAGGTAATTGTCCTCCTGGTTTTTCCTCAAATATTTTTATTTCGATTAAATTTTTCGCTGATCCCCTATACCAAGTAGCCAATGCACTTCCATCAATTAAAATACCTGCTTGACGTGCAGGTCCGCCAAATTCGGAGTATGGAATATCTTTAGCAAAATCTTCTGATTTTTGTCTTAAATCATCTTCATTACCTTCTTTTAATTTGTCAGAATTTTTATTCTCTAAGGGGTTATCCATTATTTCTAAAATATCTTTAGGAACTTCTAAGAATGCTCCACCAGGACTTTTTCTCTTTTCTTTATTTTTATCCAATATACCTCCATTTCCTATTAACGTAAAAGTATCCTGAATTAAACTATTTAAATATTTGGCAACTAAAGCTACTTTCTTTTCCCAAGTTGACTCATCTTCAAAATCTTTTAGAATAGTTTTAGTAACTCTTTCTGCTAAAGAATCCATTTCTTTTAGTATCGCATCATGTATAATATCTTTATTCCACATTTTTTCATAAGCTCGAAATAGGAACTTAGTCAAGTTGCTAATAGGTCCTTTAGATTTAAGATGTTTATAGGTTACCTCCATTTCCCATGTAATGAGATTTGGATATTTTTGGAATAATTTTGTGTCTATTATAAGATCAGCAAAAATATTAACAATTATAGGTGCATAATTCTGATTCACATGCATCAACGCAGCTCTAAGTAATTTAGCATTGATCAAACCATCATAAGGTATTATTTGATAGTGAGAAACCTCATGAAGTGAGATAATATGGAAGTAATCAATATATTCATTATCGTCTTTAAATGGTGGAGTATTAGCTAAGTTCATTGTAATTTGCCATCTATGCTCAGGATCGATATAAAACCCCTCTAAATGTGTATAATCAAATACATAATTAGGTTCATTTAAGGGGGGATAATAAAATTCCACAAGGGCTTTATTAAATGCAATTTTGGCTAATTCTAAAATTTGATTTTCTTTTGCGACTAATTCCCTTTTAGTACTTTTCCCTTTGTTTCTTCTTTTTGAATATAGTCTAAATTATCAAGAACTGTTCTTAATCTTAAAGCTTCAGATCCGCCTGAAATTTGGATATTTACTAAGGAATCATCTTTTGTTCCTGTAACATTAATTTCAATCAACATATCTTCGGTACGTATTTGTTTAGTTTGTCTTTGACTAAATGCTTCCTTTAAAGGCTGATCTAAATTAGAAAACTCCGCTGCGATATCAGCCCACACTTCCTTCCAATAAGAATATTTGATTACATAATCGGTAACCGTTTGTTTAAACAGTTCACGATTAATCCATTCAATTAGGTCTCCTCTATTAGGAAAATCAATTTCCTCCATAAGACTATTTCTGATTTCAGCTAGTGTATTAATATCTCCTTTTTTTGATGCTTCTTGAATTTGCTGGGCAATGGGGGGATATTGCTTATTATTAATCGAATTTACAAACGGAATTAAATCATATTTCACAATTAAATCATTTTTTTCAAATTTTTTTAACTCAGTTAAGTCATTCTCCTTAGGATTTCCTTCTCGAAATCTCTCGGTAATTTTGTAGCAAGTTTCACGATTTTTAAATCTTTTTTGGATAGTTTTTAGAATATTTTTCGAGAACTCATATTTATTTCCAAAATATGG
>JAUWHL010000014.1 GCA_030605895.1 Promethearchaeota archaeon
AATATACCCACGTTGGAATGAGAAAAAATAATTTGATTTAATTAATTTAATTTTATATGATGGAAAAGAATAGTAACCATTATTTTAGTAAATTTCCTGATGTTAATGTAAAAATTCACACTATCTCAGAAAGTTTAAGAAGGCATCTTTATATTTTTAAAACGATTACAGGAGTATTTTCTTTTAATAAAATAGATTTAGGTACTAAGGTTTTTATAGAGAATATGGATATTCCTATAGAATCAAAAGTTTTTCTTGATTTAGGATGTGGTTATGGTTCAATAGGAATTGTCCTGAGTTATGAGTCACCTCAAAGTTCTGTTTATCTATTAGATATAAACAAGCGAGCAATCTGGTGTACTAGGGAAAATGTGAGATTAAATCTTCAAGATAGAAAAAAGAGTATTTTTATTTTATCAGGAAATTATTTTGAGCCTCTCAAGAATAAAGATTTGAAATTTGATGGAATTTATATGAACCCTCCTTTACGCCAAGGAAGAAAAGAATTCTTAAAATTATTATATGAGATTCCAGGGTACTTAAAAACAAATGGTTCTTTTCAATTTGTAATTAAAAAAAAAATGGGAGCGGCTTATATTCTAAAATATTTTAAGGATACCTTTCCAGATGAATATATCGAGGTTTTATGCAAAAGAAGTGGTTACTGGGTTTTTAGATGCTTTCATTAATCATGATTCAATAAATTCCTCGTTTGTTATGAGAAAAATGAGGAAAAAATGGAAAAATTTTTTAGACTGGTATCATTTCATTAATTATAATTCATAAAAAGAGTGGATTTTTCCTTGACAAAAAAGAAACGGATAGATGTTTTACTTCATAAATACGTCCCTAAACATGTGCTATTAACTAAAGAAGAATCACAAAATCTTTTAGATAAATATCAGATTGAAGTAAATGATTTACCACAGATGTTTGAAAAAGATCCAGTTGCGGTTGCCATCGGAGCAAAAGAGGGGGATATTGTAAAAATAATTCGAGATTCTAATACGACAGTTAAATCAGTAGATTATTACCGTTATGTAAAAAAGGAAAAAGTATAATATCATTTTTTATGAAAAAGAAAAGATAATATGGTTTTATGAATTTTGAGTTCAGAAAAATTATCAAATGCAGATAAATGGATAATTTTAAAAAGTCTATTTGATGAAAAAGGTTTAGTGCGTCAACACCTGGATTCATATAATAACTTTATTGAATATGAAATGCAGATAATTGTTGATGAGTCAGGTGAAGTGATTCCTGATATTCCAGGTTTTAAAATAAAATTTGGAAAAATTAAAATTGGAGTGCCTAAAGTAAGAGAAGCTGATGGTGCTACTATGGAGATTACTCCTATAGAAGCAAGAATTAGAGAATTAAGTTATGCTGCAGATATTACATTAGAAATGACTCCAATAACTATTGATGAAAGAACACAAAGAGAAGAAGCGGAAGAGACCTTAGATATTTATATTGGAAAGATTCCGATAATGCTCAAGAGTTGTCGATGTCCTTTAGAAAATCTCTCAGAACAAGAATTGATAAATCGGGGTGAGGATCCATTAGACCCTGGTGGATACTTTATAATTAATGGCACGGAGCGTGTTCTTGTAACACAGGAGGATTTAGCGCCTAATCGGATTCTTGCAGAAGAAGCAAGTAGAAGTTCCAGTGCAACTCATCAAGCAAAAGTATTTTCAACTAGAAGTGGGTTTAGAGCACCTGTAACAATAGAAAGGAAAAAAGATGGTAACCTAAGGGTTTCATTTCCCTCAGTTCCTGGTAAAATCCCTTTAGCAATATTAATGCGTTCTTTAGGATTACATTCAGATAAAGAGATTTTTGAAGCAATCTCAGAAAATGAAGAGATTCAGAAAGAATTGATTCCTGTAATAGATGTTGCTTCTGAGATCCAAGTATTAAAAGATCCAGAGAAATCTCAGCAAAATGCACTTGATTATATAGGAAAAAGAGTAGCAATTGGTCAAACGAAAGATTACCGTATTAGAAGAGCCCTTCAAGTTCTAGATCGATATCTTTTACCTCATATAGGTAATGCAGAAGAAGATAGAATTAAAAAAGCCTATTATTTGGGACAAATGGCACAGAAAGTAATGGAACTTGCTTTGCGTTTAAGAGAACCTGATGATAAAGATCATTATGCAAATAAAAGACTAAAATTAGCTGGTGAATTATTCACATCCTTATTTAGAGTGGCATTTTTAAATCTTGTCAAAGATATTAAATATCAACTAGAAAGGACAGCTGTTCGAGGAAGAGCTCCAAATATAAAAACAGCTGTAAGAGCGGATGTAATTACAGAACGAATTAGACACGCATTAGCAACTGGTAATTGGGTTGGAGGGAAAGCAGGAGTCAGCCAACTTTTAAATAGAACTAATCATGTTGGCACATTAAGCCATTTGAGAAGAGTTATATCACCACTAAGTCGTAGTCAGCCACATTTTGAAGCTAGGGATTTACATCCGACTCAATGGGGAAAAATTTGTCCTGCGGAAACTCCTGAAGGACCAAATTGTGGGTTAGTAAAGAATCTAGGGTTAGCTTCAATAATATCTGTAGGGACCGATGAGAGAATTATTGAAAACATATTAATCGATTTAGGAGTTATTCCCATAAATGAAGTGAAAAATGTAAAAGGAGATAAAGTAAAAGTTTTTCTAAATGGAAAATTAGTCGGAATACATCAACAGTATAACCCATTCATACGTCAACTTAGAGAAAAAAGAAGGAAAGGTGAGATTGGTCAACACGTAAATCTTGGTTATTATCACGAATCAAAAGAAATTCAGATTAATTGTGATGCGGGTAGGGCAACTAGACCTTTATTCGTTTTGAAGAATAAAAATCTGCTTGTTTCAAAAGATGATATTGAAAAACTAAAACAAAATAAGTATATTTGGTCGGATTTAGTTCAAAAGGGTGTTATTGAATATTTAGATGCTGAAGAAGAAGAAAATGCATATATTGCGATGTTCGAGGAAGATATGACCGCGGAACATACTCATTTAGAGATATCACCTGCCGCAATTCTAGGGATTTGTGCCTCTATTATTCCATTTCCAGAACATAACCAATCTCCAAGAAATACTTATGAAGCAGGGATGGTAAAGCAAGCATTGGGTTTATTTGCGGCAAATATGCATTTGAGATTAGACACTAGAGGTCATACATTACATTATCCTCAACAACCACTAGTAAAAACTAGTCCAATGGAGATCATAGGAATAAATAAGCGACCAGCAGGCCAAAATTTTATCATTGGTATGATGAGTTTCGAAGGATTCAATATTGAAGATGCAATTATCATAAACAAAGCTTCTATTGAGAGAGGACTTGCACGCAGTCATTTTTTCAGGACATATGATGCTGAGGAAAGAAAGTATCCAGGCGGAGAAGTTGATAAATTTGAGATTCCAGAAAGAGGGGTTAGAGGTTTTAAATCTGCCGAATCTTACAGATTACTTTCAGAAGTGGATGGAATAATAGAACCAGAAACACAGGTGAATGGAGGAGATGTACTTATAGGGAGAACATCTCCACCTAGATTTATTAAATCATATGAAGAATTTGAGCTTATGCAACCAAATAGGCGTGAAACTTCAAAAAATATGCGACATAATGAAAAAGGAATTGTTGATACCGTAATTATATCAGAAACTGTGGATGGAAACAAATTAGTTAAAATAAAGGTCAGGGATTTAAGAATTCCAGAATTAGGAGATAAATTCTCATCTCGACATGGTCAGAAAGGAGTATTAGGGTTAGTCGTTGAGCAAGCGGATATGCCTTATACTGCCTCTGGGGTAATTCCAGACATTATAGTAAATCCTCACGCAATGCCTTCAAGAATGACGTTAGGTCAACTTTTTGAAGGTATCAGTGGAAAGATTGCATGTACAACAGGGAAATTAGGGGATGCTACAGCTTTTGAATGGACAGATATAACAAAACTTCAAGAGCAATTAGTAGATGCTGGATTTGAATTTAACGGAAGAGAAGTAATGTATAATGGTATTACTGGGGATAAATATGAAGCAGGAATATATTGTGCTCCAATTTACTACCAAAAATTATATCATTTAGTGGCTGATAAACTTCATGCAAGAGCAAGGGGACCTGTTCAAATTTTAACGCGACAACCGACAGAAGGTCGTGCTCGTGAAGGTGGATTAAGATTCGGAGAAATGGAAAGAGATTGTTTAGTTGGTCATGGTTCTGCATTATTATTAAAAGAGAGATTATTAGATGAATCTGATAGAACTGTAATTTTGGTATGCGAAAAATGTGGGCTTTTAGCAGTTTATGACAGAAATAGAGATAAACGATATTGCCCAGTATGCGGAGAAGGAACCATCATATCAAAGGTTGTTTGTTCCTATGCGTTTAAATTACTTTTGCAAGAAATGATGAGCTTAGGATTAGCTCCAAGATTAAAATTAAAAGAAAAGATATAATAAATGAAACTACTCTTGCATTAATTATTCACAGCATTACAATTATTTATAATAATTTTAATCAACAGTTGGAAGAATAATTTAACTTTTTTTTTAAAATAAAAGAAAAAAATATAAAAATTACTTCATAAAAATCGTTTTATTCTAAAATCCAGTTCCTAAGAATGTATATAGCTCAGGTATTAAGCTGTAAATAACGTATAATATAAATAGTAGCAACAAAGAAATCCATACAGAATTATCCCATGGAAGATCAAGTAGAAACTTAACCAGAACTAAGAGTATAAGAAAACCAATTACAGGAACTAATCCTACCAAGAAATTTTGCCCTCCACCATCAATCGCATCTCTTATTGATGCTAAAGCATCTCCTAATGCGCCTAATACAAGACCAACAGCATTCAGAATTATAGGAAGTAACAGCACAATGATAAATGCTAAGAGAATGATCAAAAATTTCTTATCAGAAGCTTTTGTTTTGGATTCTAAAAGAATTACTACGATATATATTATAAGTGCTACGACAACTGTTGCTAGTACTAACCACAATACAAAAAGTAAAGCATCTGTATCTTGAAATAACATAATTATAATCCAAATTACGGTTTTTTACTAGTTTTATAATTTAAATATTTTGTAATTAAAATATTACACTTCTTCTTTTTTAAATATTGACAATACGAATTATAAATTTGAAAAATTGAAGTATTAAGGAAATTAGCACTTTAATTTGATAGAAAATAAATATTAGTTAAAGATGGATTAAGAGGTTTGAATTATATTCCCCACGAAAGTAATAAAAAATGAATTGCAAATCCAAGGAATATTGCGGCAATTACTATACTAATGATTGAGAGTCGAACAGATACTTCTCTTCCATATTTGGTATATATTATTAAAACTGTTAAAGAAACTAGCCCTATAACAAGAAATATCCACCCAAAAACCCATATTGATAAAGAAGGAATACCAGCCATATCCAATTAAAATAATTTTTTTGTGTTCTGTATTTTTAGATATATTTTATATTTTTTTAATTTTATTAATGAATAAAATTTATAATTATAATCTTTTGATATTAAATAAAAAGAACTAAAA
>JAUWHL010000016.1 GCA_030605895.1 Promethearchaeota archaeon
GGTTTGGATCAACTATATTATTCAATAAATGATGAATCTCATTAATGTCTGAAATCTTTTTATTAATTCTGAAGGGTTTATTTGAGAAGAACACTCGTTCCTTACTAGTAGGAAGGTGTATTCCAGTTAAATCGCTCTGAAAGTCAAGAGCACCGATTTTCTTCTTTTCTTCTTTTCTCCCCTTATTTTTAGCACTATCATTTAACAATTTTTTAGTGGTATCTATTGCCGTCCAAATAGGAAATTTCGGTGGGCATAAAAATATACCAGTTGATAACGTACATTTTTTTCCCATTTTTTTATAAAATTCTTTAGTTAAGGTAAGTGCAATAGGAATTGAGAGATATCCTGGTGAAAGAATTAAAATATCGTCTCCACCAATATAAATCTTGCCAATTTTTAATCGAATTATATCTTCTTCAATTATCTCTTTCTCTCTCGATAAATCTTTTAATTTAACTTCTATATCATCGAAAATCTCAATCATAGTATTGGATATGTGAATGATTCTAGTGTATAGATCAGAAAGAGAAATTGATTTAGCGATAAATTCTCCAATTAAATTTCCGTCTGAATTAATAACTGCCAATTTAAAAGAGGGAAATGTTATTTTTGAATCTTTAGGACCTTCCTTTTTTTTATTGATCTCATCAAGAGATACACCTGAAATAAATTCCATAATATAGGGACTTATATCTTTCCAACTCCATAATTTTAATAATTTTTTATGCTGTTCTTTTATTTTACTTTCCCATTGCATTTGAATTCTAAGTTTTAGAATATCTGGATCTGGATTTGGAAGTTCATACTTATAATGGCATGAATTACAATAAAATTTCTTCTCAGATTCTTCACTTGGATATGTTATTTCTTTTACAGCAATTTTATTATCACAAGATTCACAAAGTTTTGCAGATCCAAAAATAATTGGAGCTTTACGCTCATAAATTAAATCGTTTTTCTTAGCCCCGATTTTGATGGCCAATTTAGAATATAAATCTCCAAAGGAGCCTTTATAAGTTCTATCAAAATAAATAAAATCTACTGTCATTTCGAGACCTTCTTCCATGGCATAATAGAATTCTTTCACTAAAAATTCTGAAATTTTTTCAGAATTATTAGCCGGAGAAAATAAGAGGATATTTCCACCGCTACTATAAAGAATATTTTCAGGATTTATTTCTAATTCCTTTTTTTCCAACAATTTTTCAACTAAATAAATTGTTAAGGTATAATCAAGTAAACTACTAGAATTTCTTAGTTCTGCTAATGTTTTGACATGATCTATATATTCATGTATATGACGTATATCACCACGAATTAAAGCAATTTCACCCTCTTTTTGAAATTCAATATCAATAGTATCTTTTTGTAATAATTCTTTTTCATAATTCTTTAAATATAATTTTGTTAACTCTGGAATTTTATTTTCATTTTGTATCCAAAATTCTTTATTATTAAAATTTTCTTTAATTCCATTTAATTTATCAGATAAAATCTTAAGAGTAAAATTTGTGAGGCGATCCGATGCTGAAGATAAAATATCACCCCATTTAACATAACGCGTAATTCCTGAAGGATTTTCTTTGTGGTGACTTTTAATAGTATTAATTATGATGTTTAAAATATCTTCGGATAAAATATCTGTGAAATACTCCTTGAATAAATTAACGCTATTACCTACATGGTTTTTTTTTGACATAGGTTTTCCTATATCGTGAAAAAAAGAGCTGGTTCTGATACATTCAATTTCTAAAAGGCTAAATTTTTCTAATTCTTTATTATTGATAAAAATACATGAAGCTAAAGCTGATGTTGTTATTGAATGAATTAAAAGCGAAGAAGTATTGAATCCTGGACGATCATCCGCCGGAAATATATTGTAAAACTCTTTTGTTATCTCTGAGAATTCTTTAAACTCGGATTCAATAAAATCTGATATCTCTATTTTATCTTCAAATTTTTTTACAATCCAATTTAAGACCATATCTTTCCAAGGAAGAGAAATACTTCCGTAAGTTAATAAAACGTATAAATCGTTTAAAACCTTTAAACTGGATTCATTATTAATTTTTTCTTTAAAAAAGAGTTTGAAAGTCTTTTTTAAAAGATTTAAATATTTTTCTAATATATCAACGTTCTCAGTAATATCTCGAAGGTATTCAAATTTATAAGTTTCTTTATTATATTTTGGGATAAAATATCCTCGAATATATGTATTTCTAGGCTCACTCATAATTATTCTTCCTCTCTGTACTTATTTCCAGAAATTCTCAATATATTTAAATCAACTTTTAATTTATCATGAAGGAAAAAATCGTCTCTTCCTTCTTTCTCGTAATAATAATAAATTTGTTTTGAAGGATCGTACTCCCAAAACAAGTATTTATCGTCTTTAAATTTAAAACAAAATCCAATCTTTTCTTTAATAAGATTTTTCAAATTACCTCTATTATCATCTATTTTATATATACCTTCCGTTAAATCGTCCTCAATAATAATTATACAACAATCTTTATCCGGAATTTTCTCAATAAGATTTTCTAATTTTAATTCTTCCATCCTCTCTCTTTACCCTCACTCTGATGTTTCGCTAAAATTTCTAAGTTGATCTTCAAATTTTTTAATTTCATTCAATATTTTTTCGTTAAAATTATTTATTTCTTCGGGCGTACTAATTTCTTTCTCAGAAAATCCCTTTTTATCGTTTGAGAATTCCAAAATTTTTATAAGTTCCAATTTAATTCTTCCAAAATGTATTATTTGTCCTTTATCATTCTTTTTAGGAGCAAATTTATTCATTCCTAATAATAAGGTTCCATCGTTATGAAGATTCATGCCTAAATATAATAAAGCTAAATCTTCCATGTCCCCGTTATTTAAATTAATCGTGAACTTAAATTGACTTTTTGGGGGTATCACTCGTCTAATATCGTTCCATTTTTCTGATATATTTAATTCTTCTAATTTAATTTCGTTAAGAGGTTTAGCATCTGATATAATAACTCTCGAAGCTAAATTTGAGTTTCCAAATAAATCGCACACTTTACAAAATTGATCAGAACGGATATCCTCATTTTGTCTTGCTTCAACTTCATTTGGAAAATAACCAAATTTAATTAGAAAATTCTTAATTTTTCTCACTAAAAACACTATTTTAATTATCATTATTTAAAT
>JAUWHL010000134.1 GCA_030605895.1 Promethearchaeota archaeon
CGGAAGAGATCTTCAAGAAATTAAAGGAAAATTATATTGTTAAAATTGATAATTCTGATGAATCTGTTGGTAATAAATTCTATTATTGGGAATTAAAAGGAGTCCCAATTAGGATTGAAATTGGTCCGAAAGATGTTGAGAAAGAGCAAGTCGTGATTGTTAAACGGTATGACGCTAAAAAATTTATTATAAAAGAAACTGAGTTAGAGTTAAAAATTACTGAACTCGCTCAGGATTATACAAAAGAGATAAAAGAAAGATCATTAATTGATTTCGAATCTCAAGTAGAATGCGTTTATGAAAAAGATGCCGCAATTGAAGCAATAAATAATGGTAAAATTGTATGCTGTGGATTTTGTTCGATTGATATGGATGCCTTTCCCTGTGCTGAAGTGGTTGAAAAAGATATTGGGGGGTATGTTCGTGGAAAACGAGTTGATGAGGAAAAGCATGAATTTGCCACTTGTTTAATTTGTGGAAAACCTGCGGGATGCACTGTCTATATTGCTAAAAGTTATTAATTGTTTTATTTTAATATTAAAATCCTCAAATGGACTAATAAATAAATTTCAGTAGAAAATTGTTATAGTTTTCTTCATGGTTTTTAAAGAAAATCGTTTACTATAAATAAATATTAATGATTTTAATCAAACAACTTGATGAAATATTGTACTAGTTGCGGTATAGTTCTTGAATGGAAAAAGGTTGAGCAAAAATATCGTCTATTCTGTCCCAAGTGCCACTGTATTTATTATGACCAATTGAAAGTGGGGGCAGGTGGGCTCATAGAACAAGATGAAAAGCTGTTGTTACTACAACGAACTAATGACCCTTTCCGCGAATGTTGGAATCTACCAGCAGGGTATGCAGAAGTGGATGAAACTCCACTTCAAACGGCTATAAGAGAAGTTTATGAGGAAACTGGTTTACGAGTTAAGATTGAAAGGCTTGTAGATGTATACTTCTATAATGATGACCCTAGAGGTAATGGTATTCTTATCATATACAAATGTAACCCTATTGGGGGTATTTTGACTGAATCTCTTGAAGGAATCAACCCAACTTTTTTCATAGCGAGACATATTCCAGAGAATTTAGCGGGTGGCGGTCACAATCAAGCAATACTCGCTTGGAAAGAGTTGAAATGCGGGTAAATATATTTGTTCTAAATTTAGTTCATATCTAAAAGCTGTTAGATAAGATTCCTTTTATTTTTCACTACTTTGGTTTAAATAATATTCTAATTTTTTATCATGAAGTAGTTCAAGTCTTTTTTTCATTTCTTTATACTCTTTTGTAGACCCATCTATTGGGAATTTTAACAGAACTATTATTCCTATAATCCAAAATATTGCAGGAATTAACCCAATATTTAATTTTATACCAAATTTAGCGAACTCTGTTTGAATAACCCCTTCTTGATTATAACCTGTTAGAACCAATATTAATCCTGCAAAAGCAGCTGCTATTGATTGAGCAGGTTTTGTAAATAAACTAGTGGAACCAAAATAGGCACCTTCTCTTCGAAGATTCGTTTCAAGTTCATCTTCATCAATAAGATCCATTATTAAAATTGGAACGAGAAGCATTACACCAGCATACCCTATCCCTATTAAAAATAAAAGTATATTCGAAGCAATAAAATCTGAAATGAATGTGAGTAATATTAGTCCTCCTATTGGTACAAATGAGAGGTATATTATTGCCTTTTTACCACCATATTTTTTATTAAATAACATACCGATTGGATATCCTATCAAACTTGCAAGTATGAAAACAAATATAGGTAATGATGAAAGAATATTATCTCCTGAGACATTTAATACATCTTGTACAAAAAAACTTACTTGAGAATAAATTGCGGAGCTAACGTATACTACCATAAACGTGAAAATCGTATATATGATAAAACCCCTCTTTTTAAGAGTGTATTTTATTGATTCAAAAAATTTAATTTTTTCTGTTTCTGAATACATAAACTCCTTTTTTTCTTTAATCCAAAAAGACATAACTGCTAAGCAAATTAATCCAATAATTGTAAATATGATAACTAAAAATTGGAATATTTGAAGATTTTGAGAATATGGTTCTTCATTTATAATTAGGAAGAAGGGAAGAACAAATGTTATAACTTGCCCTAAAAGTGTGCCAATTGCCCAAAAAAATCCTGTATGTGCTCTTTCCTCTGAAAGAATTGATAATTCTGTCACTAATGCTTGTTGCATTATTCCGATTATAGTATAAAACGTATCATAAAATAGAAGCGTAAATAATAACCAAAAAAAGTAGATCCATTGAGAGCTCATTAATGCTGGATCTAGATTTGGAGGGAAAAATAAGAGTAAATATGCGATGGAAATCGCGGGTGTAGCAACCATAAGCCATGGTATTCTCCTTCCCAATTTAGTTCTAGTACGGTCTCCAAAATACCCAATTAAAGGATCATTTATTGCATTCCATACTATATATAAAATCCATGCTAATCCCCATAACATTGGATTCAACCTAATAACTTTAATATAAAAGTTCATTAACCATGCCGCAAACATCCCAGCACTTAGGTTAAATCCAATACCACCAATTGCAAATTTTGCCTTTGTCGAAAGTTTAATTTTAAATTTATTTTCCAGTGAAACCATTTTTTCATCAATAGAATAGAATTATGTAGTAACTATAATCCTTATATTTTTATTGGAAATTTAATAGTAAATTAAAAGATTTGTAAAAAATGAGATATTTATCATTCTAAAAAAATTTGTTTATTATTTAAGCCTTTTAGATTATTACAGCTTATATTAAATTCAATCAAAGACTAGAAATTAATATGGTAACTAAA
This sequence comes from Promethearchaeota archaeon, assembly GCA_030605895.1. Classification (GTDB taxonomy): domain Archaea; phylum Asgardarchaeota; class Lokiarchaeia; order Sigyniarchaeales; family SOKP01; genus Loki-b32. The sequence continues at coordinate 2,837 of JAUWHL010000134.1, forward strand.
GATAAAGTTTTAAACGTTTTTAAAAGTACTTCCAAACCTTTACGTCCAGGTGAAATTGCTGAACAAACAGGTGTTGAATCTAAGGAAGTATCTAAAATCATAAAAGAATTACGTGAGGAGGGAAAAGTCTATTCCCCTAAGCGTTGTTATTACGCGTTAAAATAGGCGCAAAAAATCATTTTATTTTAATTTTAACCTCTTACTAGATATTATGAAATCTCTCTATACGTTACTATTATTTTTAAAAAAAAGGAAAATATGATGACTTCAATGAGTATAATTAAGTGGTGTAATTTTTTTTTCCTGTTCTTTTATAAATTTAGTTTCAGTATTAATATATCCGCAATTCATACATTTTACTGTTTTTGGTGGAAAGTAATTTAAGACTTTAGGTATTTTCATTGAAGCACAATTAGGACAATAATAATACATTTTCTAAAACCCTTTGATTTAATTTACTATTATCTTAATTTAATGTTTTTAAAAATCATTAAAAAGTACTATAATTTATTTTAGATTGTAATGATTGATTTTGTACAACCAATTTCTGATGAGTTTAAGAAAATTAATTTCATAAAAGGAGCTAGAGAAGGTAAATATCCTTATTCACACTCTTTACTTATAGAAGATTTTTTAATAGACACTGGGATTTCTAGTAGACTTTTAAGAAAGCTTAAGAGACTTTATCCTATAAATAACGTATTGCTTTCTCATTGGCATGAAGATCATACTTCAGGTAATAGATTATTACCTAATGCTAAATTTTTTATTCATGCAAAAGATAAATTCTTGATAGAAAATGTACATAAATTTAATGAATTTTATGGAATTTGTAATTCTCCAGCAGAAGAAGAATTTGAATGGTTATTGGAGAGTTTAAAGTTAACTAATACAAAAATAGAAAGAGTTCTTGAAGACCAAGAGATCATCTATGTTGGAGATGATTATCAAATACAAATTATACATACACCCGGACACACAGCTGGACATTGCACGTTCTTAGAACTTAATACTAAGGTTGCATTTTTAGCGGATATTGATTTAACTAAATTTGTATTTTATGCTGGAACTGATTCAAATCTAATTCAATTCGAAGAATCAATTGAAAAGTTAAAGAAAGTTGATATAGAAATTGCTGTTACTGGACATAAAGGCCTAATTAAGGGAGAGAAGAAGATAAAAGAAGAATTAAATGACTACAAATCAATCATACATAAAAGAGATGATAGGATTTTGTCATATCTATCCGAATCTAAGCCTATTTTCTTAGAAGATTTTAAAGGTAAAAATCTAATTTATAAGTACTACAGTGAATTCAAGCAGTATGAGATTCTTGCAGAATTGATAATGATTCAAAAACATTTTGATAAATTTCTTGAAATTGGTTTAATCAGGTCAAATAATAATGGCTATATACTGAATTAATAAGATTTTAAAAAAAAATCTTGAACATAAGAGAAATTACATTCTTTAAAAAAAAAAATAGGTTTTTAAAAATTATACAATAAAATTTTTATTCTGATATATATTGAACAAATCAAATTTGTCTATAAATTGATTTTAATAAATTAGGTGGAAGATAATTTGGATGATATAGTATTATATGAAAAAGAAGGAGATATTGGAAAAATAACATTAAATAAACCAGAACAACGGAATACGATTACCTTTCAAGTTCTTAAGAAATTAATTAAGGCTTACAAGCTTAGCGCTAAAAATGAGGATATTTGTGTTATTTATAGTGCTAATGGAAAACATTTTACAGTTGGAGCTGATTTGAAATATGGATATGCTTTATTATCTGATAAATCGAGATTGGATGAAGCTATAGAATTTTTAGAATCTTGGCAGATATTAACAAGAACAATGCTAGCGCATCCAGGCATTATTATTGCGGGATTACATGGTTGGGTTATAGGAGGTGGATTTGAACATACATTAGCTTGCGATTTAAGAATTGCTGCGACAAATACAAGAATAATGATGCCTGAAGTTGGTGTTGGGCTTTTCTTTTCTAATGCATCTACAAAATTGTTACCTAGAATAATCGGAATAGCTCGAGCAAAAGAATTAATGATTTTAGGGAATGAAATATCTGCTGAAGAGGCATTAAGAATAGGTTTAGTTAATAGAGTTTGCAAACCAGAAGGTCTTAGAAGAATTCTCAAAAAAACAGCTAATATGATTGTATCTAGGGATCATTTAGCCCTTAAATACACAAAAGCATTTATAAACGAAAATCAAGATTTAAGCATAGAATCTGTTTTAGCTCGAGAATCGATTGCGATGATAACGATGGGACAATCTGAAGAGTTGAAAAAAAGGTTGAAAAGATTTGTAGAAGAAAGGCATTGATATTTAGTATCTATTATTTAATTTTTCTAAATGTTTGGTTAGATTTTTATTCGAAATGAAATTTTATAAAATCTTTTTATACATTCTATATTTTAGTTTGTATGAAACAAGAAGAGCCAATCCTATTTCAGAAGTATCCTAATTTAAGGAATAGGGTTCCTTGGATACCTTTACTTACAAATGTGCCAACACCTATTGAAAGACTTACAGAATTAGAAAAAGAGTTTAAACTAGATGGTGGGGAAATATATATTAAAAGAGATGATAAAAATCATCCTATTTATGGAGGGAATAAACTCAGAAAATTTGAATTTATATTTGGAAAAGTGTTAAAAAAGAAGAAAAAAGGAGTTGTAACAAATGGAGGTATAGGAACAAATCATGGATTAGCATGTGCTATCATTTGTCATGAATTAAATCCACCCTTAAAATGCCATCTTTATCTTTTTCATCAACAATTAACTTGGCATGTACAACGCTTGTTATTACTATTTGATTATTTTGGCGTGAAACTTCATCTAGGGAAGGGAATGATTGGTACATTTGTCAAATTCTTATTTTTCAAACTACTACATCCAAAATATTTTTTGATGTTCCCAGGAGGGTCTCCATTGTTCGGAATAGGAACTTCTCTTGGGACAATTGGATTCGTAAATGCGGCATTTGAGTTAAAAAACCAAATTGATCAAACTATTATTCGTGAACCAGATACAATTTTTGTAGCGGGAGGAACGGTGGGAACGGCAGCGGGACTTGTAGCAGGTTGTAAGCTATTAGGCTTAAAATTAAAAGTTCATATTGTAGCAGTTAGTACAAGTCTAACCTCGAATCCATCAGCAGTGAAAAGGAATGCTAATAAAGCTATTAAATACTTGAGGAAGAAAGACAAATCAATTCCAAACATAAAAATAAACGAAGAAGATTTTGTTTTTATTACTGGTTATTTAGGATCTGGTTATGGAATTAAAACTTCAAGAGGTCAAAATGCTGTTGATAAAGTATTTGAATTAGAAGGATGTAAAAGAGATTTTAAACTTGAAACTACTTATACAGGAAAAGCAATGGCTGCAATGTTTGATTATTTAAAACAAGAAGAGAATAAAAATAAGACCATTCTATTTTGGAATACTTATAATTCTAATGATTTGGACAAATATCTTAAGGAAACTAATTTTCAATATAAAAAGCTACCAAGAAAATTTCATAAATTCTACGAGGAAAGTAAATTTCAATGCTGGCAAATTACAAATTGCCCAGAAGATATAAAAAAAAGTTGTCCTGCTTATTTAAACCATGAATATAGATTCTGGAAAATTACAGATTGTTTGCTTGATGAACAAAAGCAAAGGAAAGCCTTGGAAGTATTAAAAAGTGTGATAAAATTAGAAGATGCTTAAGATTTTTTAAATTAATTTTATCCGTTGTAGTAAACCAGTTATTAAAATCGGTAATACAGTTGTAGTATCACACCATACATTAACATATGTCAGTATATCATTAACATTTTTTACGTTTTTAGCATTAAAGGGGATTCCTTTTTTTAAAAAAAATTTCTTTTCGAGATTGGGACATTTAGTTAATAATGCGTTATTTTAAATAATATTTAATCATTACAAATTATTAAGTTAAAAATGTCTTTAGTCCCTAAGAAAATCTTTTTTGTAAAAGGTAAAGGTTTTTCCTCAAATTCAAAATTACGTTCATTTGAAGAAGCATTAAGGGATGCATGTATTGAAAAATTTAACCTTGTTAAGGTTTCATCAATTATACCACCACATTGCAAGGAAGTGATTAAATCGGAGGGCTTGAAACACCTTGAAACAGGTCAAGTTGTGTATTCTATATTGAGTAGAATTAGTTCTAATAATAAAGAAGAGTTAATTTGTTCTTCGATAGGGGTTGCCAAGCCTGCTAACGAAGAGCTTTATGGCTATTTGAGTGAACATCACTCCATTGGGATAAAACCGGAAAAATTAGGAAAAACCACTGAAGGATTAGCTGCTGAAATGTTAGCAACAACACTCGGAATCCCTTTTAATTCTCATTCTGATTATGATGAGAAGCAAGAAATATTTAAAATTAATGGAAAAATAATTGAAACGAAAAACATCACAGAATTTACCACTGTTAAAAATGAGGGAGAATGGGCCACTGTCTTAGCAGCAGCAATATTCATTTTATAAATTTATTAAAGCACCCAAATTCTTATCTTTTTATCTGCAGTAGCCATTGGAAATTATTTTACTAATTCCATAGAAAATTATCACTTAATTCTTTTAAAATAGTTAATGTTAATATTTTGAAAGCAGGAATCAATTGATTCAATTTCTTCTAAAGTTTCTAGGGTTAATCTCTTATTATCATTAAAATCTTTAGCTGCCCAAATTAATTTGTTAAATCGCTGATGGTGATGATGAAATCTTTGGTTAGCATACTCTTTTGCTTGTTCCGTGTACAGAAGAAAGGGCCAATCACTCCCTTCCATCAATATAAGTTCACGAGCTGTTTGTTTAAGAACTCTTTCTTCCCATGTATTTGGATTAAGGTTAAATTCTAAGACATTTTCAAAATCTTTTATTGAACCATCGATATATGGCCAAATCCAACCATGGTTTGGATTTTTCCATACTTGAAAATGACCACCTTCACCCCAACTACTTTCTCTCATTCTAATTTCGGAAAAAGTATCCTTAAATTTAGAATTATAATCTGAAATAGTGATCATTTCTATATTTTCAAGATTATTTATCATTTCAAAGATTTTTTTTAACCATACTATCCCCTCCATCCACCAATGACCATAAAGCTCAAAATCATAGGGAGAAACAATAATGCCTTTTGTCTTAAACTTTTCCGAGAATTGTGTTAATTCCTCTGAAACCAACGAAGTAAAGTGATTAGCATGAGATTCAACTATTTCTCCAGCCTTTTCCATATTATATAATTGTTTCTCTCCTTTTCCTAATTTTTTATTAGTGATTCTCCAATAATGTAAACCAGATTCATGATCCTTTTTATGAAATTCTCTGTAGTATTCATTCCCCGGATATCCTATTTCGGCATCCCAAACTTGTCTACTTGTCAACTTATTTCTACCAAATACAGAAACTCCAGATTCTAAAGTATATCCGAAATTTGTACTTAATCCAATATTCTTCTTCTTCTCCAATAACTCAGCATCTAATATTCCATGAGAATCTACGAAAAAGTATTCTATACCTGAATTATGTAACCAATAATCGATACTCTCTCTAACTTTACCATCGACATACTTTTTTGGTCTATATGCACATTCAGGAAGCCAGATACCTTTTGGTTCTCTTTCAAAATACTTCTTGTGAGTGTCTACAGCTACTTGAATTTGAGAAAAAATCCCAGAATCACTTTCCATTAATGGTAAAAAACCATGAGTTGCTCCACACGTTATTAACTCTATCATCCCTTCATCTTGGAGCCATTTTAGGCTTCCTAAAATATCTCTATAATAATTGTGATAAAACGTATCTAATACATGCTCAAAATTCCTTAAATAATATTCAGCAATTACCTTTCTTTCTTGATGGTTTTCAAATCTTTGGATATCATTTTTAGCTCTTGATATTAAATTCTCCATATATTCTGTAAATCTCTGTTTCATATACTCATCTGCTAATTGTTCAGCTAATATTGGCGTGATATTAATAGTAATAGCTGTTTTTAACCCACTTTCTCTTAATTCCCTTAAAATATTTAACATAGGAATATATGTCTCGTTCATAGCCTCCATAAGCCATTCCTCCCCGGCAGGCCAAGTTCCCGATTTTTTGCACCATGGAATATGACCATGTAAAACTAAACCAAAATATCCAAGAATCATTTTCAAGAAAATTAATGTTTTAATTATAATTTAGTCTTATATGATTATTATATTCTAATAAATGGTTGATAAAGTTCATGAGTATAAAATTAAAAGCTATTACAAACCCTCCTAGTCGTGAAGAATTATCGAATCGTTTAGAAAAAGTAAGAACATTAATGAAACAGCAGGATTTGGATTATTATATTTCATTTAATCCAGTCAATATTTATTATTTGACAAATTTCGCATTCTATGTCCATGAGCGGCCTTTTCTTCTAATAATAGAAAAAGAAAGTTCACCAAAAATGTTAATTCCCAGATTAGAAAAAGGACATTTTGAATCTAGAGCACGATGTGAACTTGAATTTGTGATATACTATGAATTTCCTGCCCGTAATGGTGAAAATTGGTATGATTATTACCAAAAACAAATTAGAACAGATGCAACCGTTGGATTGGAATCTGAATTGCCAATAGGTATCGCTAATAAAACTCCTGGAAAAATTGTTGTTTCTGATATCGTTGATGAAACCCGAATTATTAAAACGGATTATGAAATAGGTCGAATATATCATGCGTGCAGAGTTGTAAATAAGGGTCATAAAGTATTATTTAAAAAATGTCGCCCTAAAGTTCTTGAGTTTGCCTTATACAAAGAAGTTACAGATGCCATGATGTCTAAAATAGTACAAGATATACCTAATGCGAATTTTAGAGCCACACAGACTACAGGAGCAGTTTGGCCGCCATCAATTTCACACGATCCTCACTTAATACCACACATCTTTAAAGAGATGGAACAAGGAGGTCCTCATGTTTCAATAGTTTCTGCTCAAGTAGATGGATATGGCGTTGAGATTGAAAGAACTTTTTTCTTAGGACATGTACCCGAGAAAGCCATAAAACCTTTTGGAGTGATGTTTGAGGCAAGAACTCTAACCTATAGCATGCTCAAACCAGGTACAATTATGAGCGAAGTGGATAAAAAAGTAAGGAATTTTATAGCTGAAAGAGGATATGGTGATTATATCATTCATCGTACTGGTCATGGTCTTGGTATTACAGGACATGAAGCACCATTTCTAGCTGAGGGTTATGACAAACCTTTAGAAAAAAACATGGTAATTAGCGTCGAACCGGGTATATACATTCCAGGAATAGGTGGATTTCGTCATTCTGATACTGTTTTAATAACAGAAGAAGGATTTCAAAAGTTAACTAAAGCTCCAGAGACACTTGAAGAAGTTACGATTTCACTATAATTTTTCTTTAAAATTACATATTTTTTACTATTTTATTTAGAGGTTTCCTAGGTTTAGGATCTGGAACATCTCCTTTAATATAACCGAAAGGTAAAACTGTGAGAAGGTAATCATTTTCGCCTAATCCTAGTATTTTTTTTACTTTTTCTCGATTCATTGCTCCAATCCAACAAGTTCCAATCTCTAATGACCATGCCATTAACATCATATTCATAGATACTAAAGATGTATCAACTATATACCATTTACTACTCGTTTTCATTTTACCAACAATTGCTATAGCTACTGATACCTCTTTAATAAACTTACCATAAAAAGCATTTTTAGAGATTTTCTCCAACGTCTCTTTATTTTTTATAATAATAAACTCCCATGGTTGGCGGTGTGAAGCACTAGGAGTCCATCTTCCCGCTTCTATAATCATCTCTAATTCTTTTTCTGTTATTGGCTTATCTTGAAATGATCTAATACTTCTTCTTCCTTTTAGAAATTTTAAAAAAGTTGTCGGATCTATCATTTTAGAATCATTATAGATGTTTTTCATACATATTAATCATATTACTAATAAAAATGGTTTTACAATATTCAATAATGCTAAAATTTATTTCCGAAATATATAATTTTGAAAAATAATATTTCTAAAATAATGCCGATATCTGATTTGAAATCCAAGTATTCGAAAAAAGAGTTAATACAATATCATTCTTGATTGAAATAATCTGACTCTAGATTTGGATATATTTTCTTTTTTCTTCCTTCTTTTCTAAATGTAATTAGTCCCAAGTCAATTAATTTGTTTAAATGATACTGAATAGTTTTATGATCTACCTTGAATTTTTTAGTAATTAAATTATTCCATATTCCCGGTTGTTTCTCAATCATTTCCAATACCTCTAAAGTTAATTTACTCTTTTTT
>JAUWHL010000270.1 GCA_030605895.1 Promethearchaeota archaeon
AATTGAGGATTTTAAAAAAATAATTGAGTGGGTTAAAAACCAAGAAGAATTTTCAAATATGAAAATCTTTTGTGTTGGTTTTAGCATAGGAGCAATAACAGTTTTATCTGGAGGTTTTTTAGATAGAAATATTGAAAAAATAGTTGCAATTTCTTCAATGTCATATTACAAGCAAAATATCCCTAAATACAATCCTATTGTAGTGTTAAGTTACTTAATGAAAGGTGTAAAAATGTTCCCTAACGATGAAGAAAACAAAATGTTATCTCCTTATTTATTGATACAGAATGCCAAAAAAGAATTATCACTAGAAGATTGGAAGATTTACTCTAAAAAGGTTATGTTAATCCATTGTATAAATGATAAAATAATAAAATTCAAAAATTTTAAACAAAATAAAATGATTTTGGAATTACCAGAGGAAAATGTGCTTATATTGAACAAAGGAGGACATTCACAAAAGAAAAACGAATGTGCTTTAGTCGGAGCAACTTTAAGGTATTTTAATTCATAGATGTGTTAAATTATTTGATTTCACTTCTTTAAAACAATTAGAATAGCTTGATCATTTCTTTTATAGTTTCAAGGTCTATTTCAATCGAAAATTTTACTCCAATCTGAGAAATTAATGATTTTACTATAATTTTTAACAATACTTGTAAATAATACGCAGCCTATGCAAAACATATTTACAAAATCTTCTGTTGTTAAATTTAATAACTTGCTTTTATCTTTTGAAAACCCGATTCCTCTATCAACTTCTACTTGACCATTATAACCAGATAGATTAACCACAAATTCTTGTTTATTTAGACCTCCACTGTATTCTCCTCGGGCAATTCTAGCTAAACCCCCTACAGGAACAATTATACCATCTCTTTGGGTTAAATAAATTCGCAAATCGAATGTATGTTTTCCTTCTCGCCAATTAATTAATGAGAAGTCTGCCATTTCTTGAATAGTATATGGATAAGGATCACGGTCTTTCATGAATTTCGCAAAAAATTCTTTTTTACTTTCATTTACAATCTTTTTAATACTAATAGAATCTTCCTCTTTAGAAACTGGCATAACTCCCGCACCACCTGATCCTCCACTAGGTTTAATAATAAAAGATCTTCGGTATGATTTTATGAGATATTCCAATTTTTCTATTAATTCCTTTTCTGAAAATGCTTTTGTAAATAAGAGGTATCTAAGATTATACTTCATAAGCAGATTTTTACTAAAAAAACTTGCTAAATAGGTTAAAGATTTATCATCAGTTACTTTAAAAATGGAATTGACAATAATTGATTTTATTTTATGGAAATCTTCTTTAATGATTTTTAAAAATTTTTGATCCTTTAGACGCCTTGTAATACCATCTCCTATTAAAACATTAATTTTTTCCTCTTTATATCTAATCCAATTATTAGAAAATGAAAGAGAGGTGGATAAATGCTTATAATCCGCTATTAAAAACACAATTTCCGCTTTAAAAAGTTTATCATAATTATCAGAATTAAAAATTTTCACAGTATATCCGCTAGTCTTAAATTTTTTTCGCAAATATTCGATCATTATTACTTTCTCATGAATTAATCCATCGTTGATTGGTACTCCGATTAAAACAAAAACTTTCTTATTTTTCTTTATATTTCTCCTTAAAGCTTGAGTAATAGCTTCAAAATATCCATTATATAAAAGACTTTGTTGTTTTAGCGTTAAAATTGAGAGACCTCTGTGAGACCCTCCATTTGTTTCTAAAAGGAAAAATTTTTTTCCTTCAGGTTCATCAGATACCATGAAATCAATGCTTCCAGTATAAAATGAATCAACATCTTTTAAAACATTCTCTTTCTCTTTTTCCATCTTCTCTAAAGCTTTATCCCTTACCTCATCTACAAATACATCTTCTTGTGAAGCTCTCAAATCAGCAAAAGATACCAAATCTAGCCCCAAAGATTTACCTAAGTTAATTAATTCTAAATCTGAATCTGAAATTTTTGAGGACATCAATTTTAGAAACTTAGTGAGAAGATTCTCATTCATAGATTATTATTATTATAACACAATTTAAAAAAATTAGTCTTAATATGAGGTAATAAATATTGAAAAAAGAGATTAAATATTAAGGAAATTCAAATTAAAGATATAAATAACCCTGGTGGTTCCCCTTAGTACTAAGTCTAAGAGAGCCAAGCAAAATCTTTTTTACTTTGAGTTGTTGTTTATATGTTAAATCGGAAAATAATAAAATATAATTCTTTTCAACATTGACTGTAAAAAGAAGCCCAATTTCTATCAATTCTGATTTTTCAGTCATTAAACCTATTATTACATAATGGTAAGGAAGATTGACAAGATCATTAATGTTGATTTGTATTTCGATGATTTCATCTTTATCTTTATCATAATCTGCTTTTATAAACTTCATATCATCTAAAGGAATTGAAATTTTTCTAAACGCCTCAAATTTTTTAGAAAATTGACTTTGACGTAAGAATCTTCTTTCATCCTTGTCTTTTTCGTAAAAATAGTTATTTTCCTCTTTAATCAAATATATTTTTCTATCTTTTCTTAAACTCGAGGAGTCTTTCTCAATAACTTCCAGCTCTTCAATTGTATCGTCATGAAATACAATTAAAATATCTGGATCTACTGATTTAATAAAAAAGTTTTTATATAGAATTCCCGTT
>JAUWHL010000299.1 GCA_030605895.1 Promethearchaeota archaeon
CTTGAAGAGGAGAATTTAGATTATGACCTCACCGTTGGAGTGTTACTTAACCTATGTGAATTACTCCTAACCGAATTACAATTGCTAAACGATTTAGAAATATTAAATGAAATAGAATCTTATATTACTCGGTTATTAGCTCTTGCCGAAAAAAGCCATTCTTACACACTATTAGCTGAAACCTATTATATAAAGGGAAAATTGGCGTTATTAACTTTAGATGTGAAAAAAGCTCGGCGTTTCTTAACCCAAGCTCAACGAATAGCAGAAAGATGGAATTATATCTCATTAGCTATTAAGATTTCTACGGAGCACGAAAAATTACAGAATCAAACGGGTATGTGGGAACAATTAAAAGATACTGAGATTACATTGGCGGAACGGATTAAATTAGCAGGATTGGACGAACAGATGGATCAATTGCTTCGGAAACGTCTTAAGTTAACTCCTCAAGTTAAAGAAGAAGAAGTTACAATCCATAGAGAAAAGAAAATCTGCTTAGTCTGTAAAGGAGATGTGTTAGGCTATATGTATACCTGCCAATGCGACTCAGTCTATTGCGAAAAATGCGCTCGAGCGTTAACTGATTTAGAAAACGTGTGCTGGGTTTGCAATGCTCCCATTGATATATCAAAACCTATTAAACCCTATAAGGAAGAAAAACTAAAAGAAAAAGATATAATAAAGGAAACTCGTAAAAAGCCTAAAAATCACAAATTATAGCATTTAAACCTTCTTTAATCTAAAATCTTAAAATCGAAAAATAAGCTAAAAATAGAATTTTGTAAATTTATAAGGGAAACACTTTCGCGGCTTCCTGCTCGTCAAACTCCAACCCACGTAAGCGAATCCGAATTTCTCGTGGAGTAAATGAAGCCTTCAAGACATCCACCACATTATCATGCAAAGCCTTTAAATTATCAACCGCTGCGGCATGGTAGAAGTCCTTTTCATTAAAATTTATCGTGATAATATCACTTAACCCCGCCAGGGCTTCCCGAATATTTTTGTAATATTCCATTATACCATCCAACTTTTCTCCATTTTCGATTGAACCCATTTTATTCACTCATTTATTTTTGCGTTTTACAATTAATGATAATAAAAAACAATATATAAACATGACGATTTTCGATCATTATGTAGCATCGATACGATCAACATTTTACATAATTCAGCCAAAATTAATGATTATAATAATTAGTTTTATCAATTTCAAAAATTTGTTATTCGATATAATAAGGATTTTGGGTTACGGAAAACGTCGATTGTGATCGATTTTGTCGATAGGTCAAGATTGGATGTCGATTGTTGATCAGTTTTTGGTCGTCATATGACTGAGAGGTTACTATTCCCACCAAACTTTGCACTTTTCGGTCAAGTACGTTCCGAATTTGTCTCTTCAGTTCTAGATTAAAAATTGTGAAAATACTGTTTTATCAAAAAAGATGTCGGGAGAGTACATGATCATTTTTTCGTCATTTTGTTGCAATAAAAAATACTAAAATTTCGATTATGACTTTTTTCGCACTTTTTAGTGGGAATTTTGACTGAAAACATTTAAATATGAGAGTGACAATTATTAAATTAGGAAATAAAATTAAAAAACTTACAAAAAAAAATCAAAAAAGTAGGAAGTGAGTAAGGAAAATGGCACAAATTTCGAAAATAGAAGAAAAGGTCGAGCAGCTAACAGACACCCAAAGGAGTGAAATTTATGAGTATGCTCGCAGGGTTAGTCGCGAGACGTTGGAGGAGGTGTGTCCGGCACTTTTACGTTTGGCATTAGATTCAGAGAAGGGAAAGCTCAAAAACCAATTAGGGATGGTAATATTCCATTTACAGAAGAATGAGCGAATTAATACCGTGATTGGCCTCCAGAAGTTGCTTGATGCGGCATTAATAGTTGCCCCTGAGGAGTTGTTCAAGATTCTTGAGAGTTCCGAGGCGGACGCTCAGGAGTTATCGAGAAAAATTAAGAGTATATTATAAAAAAAAATATTTTATTTATTTTTGACCCTGAATTAGATAAAGCATCCCTATTCAGGTACTTTCATTCCGATTATTCCCATTGCTTCTACTATATTGAAAAAGATTTCAATGGTATATTCATATCCATCGATATCATGATACATTAACAAAGCATTTTGCTGCCGGGTTAGAGCTTCATCAAGTTTACCCTCCTTTACCTCAGCCACATACATCGCTTTTATTTTATTTTTCTCTACCTTTAAAGCACTTTGTATAACTTCTTTTGTTAGAGATTTATCTGGAGGAAATTCTTTTCTCTCTTCACTATATTTTTTAGCAACCTCAGTTCCCTTATTAAGGGGGAACCACGAGGTTACAATAATATATGGCATAATTTTCACCTCTTTTAAAATTAGATTTCATTTGAAATTGGGTTTTAAACCGAGGAATAAATCAATAGCATAATACTTAAACATCTACAAATTTGGTAATAATAATTATGAAAAATCCAAAATTTTCGAGAGTGCGGATGAAGGAGCTCAGGAGTTATCGAGAAAAATTAAGAATATATTATAATTAGAAAAAAAAATGAAGTTAGAAAATTATTTTTGACTAAATTAGCGACTTTTAATTTACTTTTTTAAATCATCAACAACTTCTTGAACTTGATCTACTGTTGCGATTGCTTTTATATCAAATTTGGTAAACGGAACATATTTTTGTAATGATTTACCAAGTTCTACCTCAGAAGCTTCTATGATGCTATAACCATTTGTTTCCCCTGCGAATGCGCCCCAATCTTTTGTTATGCCCTGTTCTATGTCTTTTTTAACTAAAGCTATTAAACCGTTCCAACCGATACCTCTTTCTTTTCGATCGATTGGAATTTTGGTCCAATCTACTTCCCATAGGACTAAATATTTACCCATAAATTATCACCTTCTAAAATTTTTTTAATTTGAAATTTTTTAATTATTGGACGTTCATGTACAAATCTTTGTACCAAGATTCTTATTATTTCACACTATTTAAAAATTCTTCTCGAAATTAAAAGAAAATTTGGAGTTGAAAGGGAATTAACATGGTAATTGACTTATAAAAATTACTTGATGCTGATTAATAGTTGCCCCTGAGGAGCTGTTCAAAATCCTCGAAAGTTTCGAGGAGGATGCTCAGGAGTTAGCGAAAAAAATTGTTTTAGAATTAACTTTACCCTGATTTAGGTTTTATATTATCCTTAATTGCTGGAATAACTGCTATTGGTGCTGGAATATTAGATGTCATATTAGAAAAATATGGATTCTATTCAAAGTGATTTCAATTTTCTATTTTTTAAAAAATAATTCTTTTAGAAGGAATAAGTCTTTATTTTTAAAGTAGGGAAGATGTTTCCAATACCTTTTTCGGTGGTATGGAAGGTGAGTTTTTTATTTAAAGCATATGCTATAGCAAAACAATCATTATATGACAAAATCTTAGCGTGTTGACATTTTAACAGTCCTGCTTTAATTATAAGAGATTGGTTTAAATTGACTAATTTAATTGGATATGTATTGAGAAATGTTGCTAATATTGTTTCCGCTGCTACTTTTCCACTTAATTTACAAATATGAAAAAAAGATTCAGCCAGGAGAGGTGATAGAATATGTGCCTCAATTTTTTCTGCTTTAATATTTTTAAAAAGTTGTGCAATTGGCTGAGGAGTGTCTTTTGAATAAAGGAGTGTGATCATTCCTGTATCTAAACAGATATTTTTTCCCATTATGCTTCCCTACTTAATTCTTCTGTTTTACTCTTTTTCATTTGGTCTAACATTTCTTTTGTGTTATAAGAATTTTTCTTCAATTCATCAAAATCATGTAATGGAATTATCTTCAATGTACCTTCATCTTCAACAATCAGAACTTTATCACCATCTTTTAAGCCATAACTCTTTCTAAATGCTGCAGGTATTGTTATCATTCCTTGATTTGTAATTGTGACCTTCTTTTCTTCAATAACTTTTTTAACATCCATTTTTCTCACTAAGTAATTTATAAAAATACTAAGTATATATAATTTTCACTAAGGATAGTATTCCTTGAAATTTTATTAAACTTTTTTAGATGAAATTACAGTTTTAATTTATTTAATAAAATTGGAATCGTGCTCTTTTAAAGCATCTGTAAGAACCAAACACAGCTTTTTTAATATCGCCGTATTAACTTTGTCGATCGTATCGTTAGGAGTATGCATGTAATCATATGCTTCCACTTCACCAATTCCATATCCTTGAAGGCCCCTATCTCCTAAAAAGCCTCCATCTGAATGAGTGCCAAAAACTCTTTTTGTAATGAAATGGTTGATCCTAAGATCTCTATTGTTATTTAATAGCAAATAATCAACATCCTTGGCGTGATCCCATTCTTTTCCTCCTGGAAATAGATAGACATGATTAGCGATGGATTCAAAATTAAATATTATAGATTTATTGGGATCAAAATTTTCTATATTATTATAAAAATGCCTAATACCCATAGTTCCGCATTCTTCAGCCCCGGTAAAAAGAAACCATAAGTTATAATTTACTAATCTGTTTTCAGGAATAGAATAATAGTTTACCAGTTCTAAATTGCACGCTATACCAGAGGCGTTATCAACGGCACCAGTAGATCTATTATCATTAATATTAAGAATCATTATTATAGAGGCAAATATGTTCAATATTAAAGGGGGCAACCCGATAAGATAAAACAATGTTTCAAATCCTATAAATATCATATTTCTAAGGATTATAATAACAGCTAGAATGATTGATGTCGAGATCCACAGCTTAATTATTCTTATCCGTGTTCTAACCTTGAATCTTTGTCCTTTGGAATCCAAATGACTCATAAACATTACAATTCTGTCATTATTCTTGGTTTCATTTGATAGAGATTTAATTTTTACAAGAAGGTTTTGGGAATTTAATCTTGCAATAAATTGAATTCTTTCAGGTTTTCTCGTCAAAATGACAGATGCAATCAAAATACTGAGTAATGTGAGTATCAAAAACAAAGACAGAATCATATAAAAATTTAGGTATATAAGTAATAAAATTAAAGAAACCGATAAAAATGCTATTTTAGGATATATCCTCGAATAGAATGAGCTAAAAGTAAATTTTTGGACCTTAAAATTCAAGTTCAAGTTCTCTATTTCTTGCATTACTATATTAAAAGCTTTAAGTTCAAATCCTGTTCCAGATAGTCGAGGAAAAGAAATTTTTTCTAGATTTTTTTTAATTCGGGCTTCATCAATCATTATAATCTTTAGATATGACTTTGTTTCTTTAAATTATTATTGAAAGAGCATTTGTGCGATAAACCAAACTTGTCCATTAATTAAAGCCCAACTAATCATTGGTCCTATTATATTATTTGAAAACTTATAGATGAATCCGATAATAAAAAAGAGTATTCCTGTATAAATAGCATTCCACCAATTAGTTGTTAACAAATGAACAAGCCCAAATAGAATTGTTATGATTATTAATCCTTTTGAGATTTTCCAATTATCTTGTTTAAAAATTTGTTCCATATTCACAACAAGGTATATAAAGAAAAACACTTCTAAAGGACCCCAAACAATTATCCCAAAAATCCCATAAAAAACATTTAAAGGGAAATCTAATTGAAAATCGTATATTTCAAAGTTCATTACTTTTCCATTAATTATCCACCCAATTATAAACATAACGCCAACATATACAACAGAGAGCAAAAGAGATAAAAATAATTCCCTTTTTTTCATATTAAACCCATAGTTAGATAGAGGATCTTTACAAACGATTACATAAATAACAGGAAGTAAACCCACCGAAAAAAATTCTATATAAACATAAAGATAACGATTATTTTGGATACCATTAAATGCTACTACAAAATTAAATCCATAGAAAGCAGAAATTATCAAAATTGCAAGAGCTCCACCGATAATAAACCATAGCCATGTTGATATTACACGAAATTTTGGTTGATATAGAAGACCATTCTCATTTTTTTCGCTCATAGACTAAGAAAGTGTGTTATTATTTTAAATTTTATTGAGAATTTTTAAAACTAGTATTGAATCTTCACCAAATTTATTCTGGAGTGGATTGATGAGAAGCCCTTGGAAAATTACTCTTAAAATGCCAATCCATGACATTAAGAATCCAACTTCTTGAGCTGTAATTTGTATTTGTTGTTTTGCAAATAATGCTCATCATGAAACAACATTAGTTGATTTTAATAAAAAAATTGTTGGTGTGAAGTCTAAAACAAGTTCCTTCTTCATATGGGCTGAAACCCACACTCACTTATCAGATAGGTTTATAATAAGACCATCTTCGATTACTTTTCATAGAATGTTTAACGAATTATTTGTATCTGCATTTAGCAGATTATTATTTCCTGGATTTTTAATAGCAGATTATGGAAATTATTAATGCAATATTGATATGGAATACAAATTGATTTACTTTTAATATTTTGAAAAATAGGATAATTTATAAATACTATGTAGAAATAACAATTAAAAGGAATTTTAAAGGAAAACAGACATGGCTCATTTCAAGAATGTGATATTAGTTAAAGCAGAAGGAGATTTTTTTGATGCTAGCTTTTTTGAAGCAAACGTTCCTATTTGTTATCTTAGTGCAGTCATAAAAGATCACGTAAATTCAATTACAATGCCTATGGATATGCGCATAGATCTTAGACCATTTGAAAAATATGAGAATCATTTGATAAAAATGGAAAAAGAAAGTAGGAAATGTGATCTTGTTGGAATTTCAACCATGACATCGTCATTTCCTAATGCAATAAAACTTGCTAAGATTGCAAAAAAGCATGGTGTTTATGTTGTAGTAGGCGGTTATCACCCTTCTGCTCTTCCTGAAGCAATGTTTGATGTCCCAGAAATTGATGCTGTTATTCGTGGAGAAGGAGAAATGACTTTCAAGGAACTCGTCCTTAACGGTCCTTCAACTCTCGTTAAAGGATTGAGCTTCAGGGATGAAAATGGGGTTGTTTATCATAATCCAGACCGCGAGAAGATAATCGATCTCGACATGCTACCCTTTCCAGA
>JAUWHL010000122.1 GCA_030605895.1 Promethearchaeota archaeon
AATCAGAGAGTATTGTTCATTAAATGAGGAAAAAAATGCTTTAACATTAGAAATCAGACAAGCAGAAGAAGATACAAGAAGAAAAAAAATGGCAAAAAAGAAGTATAAAAATATTTTAACTAAAAATACTTTAAAAATTGATGAAATTCAAAAGGAGATAAAACCATTTAAGAAAATATTGTTGGAGACTAGTGAAACATTTGAGAATATCGTTAAAAGATTAGATATTCTAGAAGCTGAGAGAATAAGTGTTAAAGATAGTCTAATACTTTTGGAATCTAGATATAAGAGAGGAAGATTACCATCCAGGGCAGCATTTCTTAAATTATCAGATGATTTTAAAAAAAGAAGAAAAAAGATTGATCGCACAATCGATAAACTAATTCAACAGTTAAGGAGTTATTTATTATAAGATTTTTTGAGAGTAATAGTTTATGAAACCATGGTTGTTTGATATACTAGCGTGCCCCATTGATAAATATTTTCCTTTAAAATTATTTATTTTTTCTTTTGAAAATGAACCACAAGAATTTCAATCAATCATTACTATTTATTCAAATCGAGATATTAATTTTATTAAAAACGAGAAAATTATTGAGATTTCTCAAGAAGATAATGAATTATTCTTAAAAGACAATATTATTATTGAAAAAACCAGACTAAAATCTTATCTTGACTTAATTATTTCAAGTTTAATTGAATTTGAAAATGTTGTTGATAATACTACTAATAAATTGAGTAAAAAATGTTTTGAAATCATAAATTCGGATGTCAAATCAAGAATTATGGAATTTTCAAAAAATCCTAACTTCAACCAGCTTGACAGTATTTTACCCGAATTATATTTTATAAATAAATTAAAACTTGATTTTGAAATAGCATCTGGTATCCTCTTTTGTAGTAAGTGTAAACGTTGGTATCCCATTATCAATACGATTCCTCAGATGCTACCCGATAAATATCGTGATCAAAAAAAAGAAATTGACTTTCTTGAAAACAATAAAAATTTATTAGATGAAAAATTTTTTAATCAAGATCTTAAGCCATTTAATATTTAAAAATTATTAAGTAAAGAATGTAAAACTCTGTGATTCCTTTAACCTATTAGCCCGGTGGTGTAGATTAATACATCCTTTTTGTATTAAGCAGAATGGCCAAGCATTTGGGGCTTTGAACCCCGCGACAATACACCCCCTTGTGAGGTGCATAGCGAACACGGTTCGAAAATTGAGCATTAGAATGCTCAATCGAAATTCCGTGCCGGGCTATTCTTACTTTCTTAAGTTAATTTTCTAAATCTCTTCATAATATTTTAAAAACTCTTTTTCTCTAAGTATATCTCCTATCTCTATTTTTGATTTATTAGTTAACTTTAAAAATCTTTCTGAATCTTGTACTAATATCTTTATTAATCCTAATGATTCTAATTTTGAAATCCATTGGTTAACACTCTTATTTGTAACTTGCAATTTTGTTTTTAATTCTAAAGGTTTAATCAATGGAATATTTTTTAGCTCTGATAATTTATAAATATATAGAATATATTTCTTCCAAATATCTCCTTGTCTGAATAATATTTTTAACGGATCTTTAATCTCAGTTGTCCTATATTCAAATGATACAATATTGTTCTCTAGGTTTTTATAGATTTTTTCTATTTGCTCTTTATACTTTCTACCGATAATTTTCTCTCCAAATTCTTTATATTTGATTGAATGAAAAAGAGTATGGCAATTTGAACATAAACAAATACAATCTTCCTTTATTAATTTTTCACTGATTGATTTAATATCTAACTTCTTGATTTGGTTCCATCTTAGTTTTTTTCTTTTTCTTTGATGCTTATTTCTATGATGAATGTCTAAAGCGGGTAAATTATTCATAACTGTTACATTTTCACAACCAACACATTTTCCATTGTATAATTGTTCAATAACACTACGTTTTTTGATCCATTCCATAACCCTAAATTTATAATTTTTAATATGTTCTGTCTTATTTGTTTTAACATATTCATATGCTAATTTATTAATGACTTCAGCATTGAATTCAAATAAATTATCTTTTAATATAACCTCCTTGTATTCATTGAAAATTTCAGTATTTTCACTTGAATGACAATTTTTACATAAAATAATTACTTTCTCTTTTTCAAAAAGATCTAATAAATTTTTCCAATTTTTTCGTCTATTTTTTCTCCAAGTAGTTTTTTTTAATTCTGGATTAGTATGATGAAAATCAAGAACTGGAAGAACTATAAAATTAGTATTACATTTTACACATTTCCCACTTTGTTGTTTGTTTGTTAAATTTATTACGATTAAGAATTTATTTCTAAAGAATTCTAATGCATCCTTATTTTTCTTACATTCTTTGCAAATACTTCTTAAGCCACGACCTTTTAAGCCAAATTCTGTATATAGTTTGACATTATGACATTTTCCACATTCTTTTACTTTTCCATCATTATACAAAGCTTGACGAAAAGATTTACCTTTCGATTTTGGCAAAGAATTCTTTTCAGAATCTACTTCAACATTACCATTTATATCTGTAATATGTAAGTAATCAGGTTTAAATATGACTATATAAATTTAAGAAAGATGAGTGCTATCAATTTCTTATACTCTAACAATAAAAAATAAAAGATTTAATAAATCACATATTTTAGAGATCATCTTTACAATCTGTTTTAACAGAGATTATATTAAAAATTTAAGTAATTGGAATGAAATGAGATATCTTACTGATTTAAATTGGAGTTTTATGGAGATTTTCTTTTTATTAATCATTTTTATTGTTGGATTTTTAGTGACTTATATTATCCTCCCTTATTTAATAAAAATCATGAAAAGAAAAGGATTTGTTGGGGTTGATATTCATAAAAATGCTAAACCTGAAGTTGCTGAATCCGGAGGACTTAGTATCATCATTGGTTTTAGCGTTAGCTCAATTTTTTTAATTATTTTCTTTCCTGCTTTTTTGAAGGAAACCTTAATTTTTCTTCTCACAGTTTTATTAGCTGGATGTATTGGTTTTATCGATGATAGAAAAAAATTACGTTCACGTTATAAAATAGTTTTATCCCTCTTTTCTGGAAGTATCATCTTTTTTGCAAATATTTTTGGGTTTATTACTATAGCCTCACCAACTATTCCTTTTCTTGATAGAACAAGATTAACAATTATTTATCCTTTCTTAGTTCCTCTAATTATAACTGTTTTTATTAATACAGTGAATATGTTTGAAGGTTATAACGGTGAAGGTTCAGGAACTTGGTTGATCGCTATCTGTTTTCTGTTTGTTTGTAGTTTACTATGGAATTCTGCGGAAGGAGTGATTTTTACAGTTCCAGTTCTAGCAGTAATCATTCCTTTTTTCATATATAATAAGTATCCAGCAAAAGTTTTCCCTGGAGATACAGGAACATTAAGTATGGGTGCAATGATTGCATGTATTATGTTATTTGGGTCATTAGAAGTTGCTACATTTTGTGCTCTCTTAATACATATATTTAACAGTTTTTATTATATCTATTCTGTACGCGGGTTTTTTGAAAGCAGCGATATTCAAGAAAGTAAAGATGATATAATCCTACTGGAAGATGATCGAATTAAAGCTTCAAATC
>JAUWHL010000316.1 GCA_030605895.1 Promethearchaeota archaeon
TCTATTTTCATCATTTTTAATAATTTTTGAAATTTTATTTATTTTCCCTATTAAACTGTATATAATATCTAATTATATTACTAAAAATATACCTCACTCTTTACTTTATTTCACAAAGATTATTTGTTTTGTAGTTATATACCTTTTTAGGTTTTACCTAATTTCATCATAATATCAATTTCCGAAATTAAATAACATAAAATGTCATATGTTGCACCAGAAAAAAAAATTTCTGCTGCTTTTTCTCTTATTCTATCTCCATGATTATATTTTGGGTCTCTTTGAACGAGTAAATGTCTCTCCGCAAGCATCCAACACAATTTATCATAAGTGTAGCCTTTTTGTGCGAGGTAATATGCTGCCACATTAACCTGTGAAATATTTTCACCATTCATTTTGATCAAAATTTAAAAATTGATTTTAATAAATTTTTTTAAATCCTATATAATTAATGGACTCCAAATATTTAATTACTAGTTCTGAAAAAAATTTGATATAAAAGACTATTCTAAGATAATTTACTCTCGTATATGATAAGAGTATCATTTTAGAAAAATATCTATCCCTTGAAAAAGTAAGCAGATTAAATAATGTATCATTCCTATTTTAAGTAATAATATGAAATAATTGGACTAAAAATGGATGATTCTGAATATTTTTCTTATGGGAATATTAAATTAGAAAGAGGAAAATTTAATTCACCACCCCTGCTAATTGGTACAATCTTTTATCAGAATGAGACTATTGTAGACCGAAAAAATCCAGAAATTTTTAATACCCAAAAAGCTATGAAACGCATTAAAATACATCAATCTTTATCAGAAAAATATAAAATTCCTAATTTAATAGAAATATCCGCTTATACACCTAAGTCGATGCTAAAATATTTGGAGTTTTATTTAGACAATTTTAATCCTCCCTTTGTTTTAGGGGGAGATTTTGAATCAAGGATAGCCGGAATCGAATATCTTACAGAGCATGGCATCAAACCAGATCAATATATATATAATACAGTTTCAAATCTAAAAAACAAGAAAGAAATAGAAATTTTACAAAATTACAATATAGAATCTGTTGTAATTCTGATCCTTGGTTCGGAAAATATGACAGCTACTCAAAGATATGCATATATTACTGAGAAAAATCAACCTAATAACGTGAGTATAATTAATGGACTAAAAAAGATTGGTATTGAAAAACTCTGGATTGATGGGGGTGTTGTTAATTTAGAAAGTTTAGCTCATATACTTGAGACACAACAATTAGTAAGTACTTCTTTAAAACTTCCCGTTGGTACTGCACCTAACCTTTTTCTTTTTCAATATTCTTCCCCGCGTTTAAATATAAAATATCATACACGATATAGGAGAGCTAGTATCATGTTTATCGCAGCATGGTATAGCAATTTCATTTTCTATGGTGCCATTGAAGATGCAAAAGAATCATTTGCATCAGTTTATCAAACAATTGAATTCAGAGACATAATAAAAACCAGAAATATAAAACTATTTAACCAATTTTAAAAAAAAATCACTTTTTTTCTATTAAAAAGCCATATAGAATTAGTTTGATGATAAAAAGCTATCAATACTAAGGTTTTAATATTTTAATTTAATTTATGTAAATTGTATAGAATTTTTAATTTAATCAGTTAATTCCTAATTTACGCATTTAAAAGGAGAAAATTATGATAAATAATCGCTATAGTGACGAAAAAGAGTTGGAAGCTATAAGATTAATAGACCAAGCAGAATCACTTGTTGATAGCGGAAAAGGAAAAGAAGCTATCGATTTTTATGAAAAAGCAGCTTCAATCTACATTGACCTTGGAAGTTATATTAAATTAGATGAACTTTACATTAGAATTACTCAAATTATCTCAAGATATAAGAATAATATTCAAGCGGTTTACAGATTGCAATCTATAATTAGAAAAACTGAAGAATTAAAACTTTATGAAGTTTCTGCAAAATTATTATTGCAATTAGGTAATGTATCGTTTAATATGCATGATTGGGAAACTGCAGGAGAATCTTGGGAAAAAGCTTCAGATTATTTATATCAAACTGATCCTGAAGAATATAATAGTCTATGTTCAATACTTCTCTTAAAAGCTGGGCAATCTTTTGAACGATCCAAAATTAAGAAAGATGTAGGTAAACGTTTGATACTAAAAGCAGTTATGAAAATAAATAAATTTGATGAACTTTATGAACAAGAGGAAAAACAGGCATTCGATTTGTTATCAAGAAAAGAATTCGAAGCTTCCGCTAAGAAATTCAATGATATTGCTACTTATTTTAGAAAATCTCTAGACGAATTAGATAGTATGATAGATGAGGAAGAATCAAAAGATACATATCTTAAGACTAAAGCACGATTCATTCATTTTGTTGCAGAATACCAAACTGTATCTGCAGTGTGCTTAAGAGCATCTAAAAATCGTGCTTATAATGAGAGGATTAAAGAACTTGGAAATAAATCTTTTGAATTATTCAAAGAATCAATTTCTATGCTCAAATCTTATTTATTTCCTATAAAATCGGATTTCGACCATGAAGTAATTTTAAGAATTACGTTTGACATAATGTTAATAGCAATTATTCAAGGAATGCTAGATACTCATTATCTCAATCCGAATGAGTATCTATTAAAAGATATTGAGAAAAATAAAAAACTAGTAAAAGAATTGAAAAATTCGCCTTATTATAAAATAACGGAAAGAATCCAGAAATTGGGGATTAGGGAGACCTTTGATCTTCTTTTAAAAGTTCATTTAGGGCATTTTGAAATGATAAAAAATACTCTAATTGAATATTTTAAATAATCCCTCATGTTATTAGTCGTTCAAATTTTCGATAACTTCTATTATCCCTTACACTAGACTTTCACATTAATCTTTTATAATCATATACAATAAGAATATTTTCAGAATATACCAAATTTTCTGAATATTAATCTATAAGCTATTTGACAGCTAAATCAGATTGCTTTAATACCTACGGTGTTTATTAATCTTTTCATTTCTTCATCGGTTTTGGCAAAAACACCAATATTTCCAATTTGTATTTGTTTTAACCCAACTCCTTTAACAACTTTATAAGTTTCCAAGATCTCATCCAAAGTAGGTGGTCTATATGATTCTAACTTATAATTTGGAAAAAACGCTAATATGTGAAATGGAATATTCTCATCAATTTCAATAATTAGTTGAGCGATTTTTTCAAATTGATCTACTTCAATAAAATTTGGAATATACACCGTAAGAATTTCTAAAACAAAATTTCTTTTAATAATTTCTTTTGGAGAATTGAGAACTGTCTTATTAGATGTTCCACATAATTTTTTGTAAATATATTCATCATATGCCTTAATATCGAGCCAATATGAATCCAACCCTGCTTTTTGAAAAAGATCTAAATTCTTTGGAGTGAGTCCATATCCATTTGATTCTAAGAGGACCCAAATATTATCGCATTTTTGCTTTATTTTTTTTGTAACCTCCGCATAAAAATTTGCTTGACATGCTAAATCACCACCTGTAAAGGCCACAATATTTCTTGCAGGCCCAAATCCTTGAGGTCCTAATACGATCTTCTCTTTAGAAACCTTATTTGGACACATTGGACTTCGCTTATTGAAAAGAATACAAGAACCACAATGCTTACATAAATCATTAGCGTAATACATTAATGCCCGTTCTCTTGGCTCAATAATAGTTACATATTGCTCATATTGTTTACATTCTTCAGCAATTTCATCGGTAGAATACCACTTTCCATTGAAATGCTTTGAAAATTCCCATGAATGACATTTAAGACAATTATGATTACAACCAGATTGATAAATGGAGAAATAGTCTTCTGGTCTTGATAAATGCATAGCCGAGATAACTCTATGATATTGTCCTCCTTCATATTTCAAGGTGGCTTTACACGCTACTTCAGTTAAACCATTTTTCATTTTAACTTCACAAGCACCTTTATTATAACCTTGCTTTACCATTTCGCATAATCGTATTGCTTTTTCCATGTCACTGGTATTTATAATTGATAATTATAAAAACTTAATTATGCTTAAAAAAACTGATTCATAATGAATAGAAATTTTGCTTTGAAGTTACTATACAATTTTTCTATATTATGTTTATAAGCCTTCCTTGTATTTTTTACAGCTATGTAGATATAACAAAAGTTTATAAGGATTAAATCATAATATTCATATAAGATTTTAGTATATAGAGAACTCTCTATAGATTTCTCGGTGCCATTTCTCCTATATTAAGATTCTTAAGTTTTATATATAGATAGTGGAATTTAGGCACATAACTAAAAAAATCAAAGTAAAATTAGGGAATTAGAAAGTTGAAGATTTTATACGTTAATCCCGCTCGACTTAGTTCTGGACTTGATGCAATAATTAAAGGACCTCCTTTAAGTCTCATTTCAATTGCTGCAATGGTTCCAGAACATGATGCGAAATTATTCGATTTTAAAGTCCATAAGTATAATGAGAAGAGATTCCGTTCATTGTTGAATCAGAGTGATATAGTAGCTCTCACAAGTATGACTCCCCAAATCTCTAATGCATTTGAAGTCGCTCAAATGGCAAAAGATCAAGGATGTACCACAATAATTGGGGGGTATCAACCCACTTTAGTTCCAGAATCTGTAGCAAAGCATCCCGCAATAGATTATGCTGTTCGAGGGGAGGGTGAACATACATTTCGCGAAATTATAGATTATATAGATGGAAATAAAGGTAATACGGCAATAAGTAATATTGACGGAATTTCATATAAAAATAAAGAAGGGCAAGTGGTTCATAATAAAGATCGAAAATTAGAGCCTAATTTAGATAATTTTCCCATGCCTCGTAGAGATTTATTAGATGATAAAAAATATGTTTATTTAGGTGCAAGAGTTGCCCAACTTGAAACATCAAGAGGTTGTCCACATAACTGCAAATTTTGCTGCATCATAAAAATGTGGAGAAATTCAGATGGACGAGTAACTTATCGAACAAAATCAACTAAAAGGATTATGCAAGAAATTTATGATATTGATTTGAAAAATGATTTTATCTTTTTCTGTGAAGACAACTTTACTATTAAAATAAAACGTACAAAAGAGATTCTTGAAACCATAATTCGTTCAGGGGTTCCAAACAAAATGCTTTTCTCTTGTCAATCCCGAGCCGATTCCCTGTATAGAAACCCGATTCTAATTGATTTAATGCATAAAGCAGGAATGAGACAAGTTTTCCTCGGTATCGAATCGGTGCATCAACAAAGCCTTGATGCGATGAATAAACAAAATACAACTCCTGACATGGTAAGAAAAGTCGTATCTATGCTACAAGATCGTGGAATCTCAATTTTCGGAGGTGTAATCATTGGATATCCAGGAGAAACTAAGACGATGGTAAGACAAAATATTCAATTTGCGAGATCGCTTAATTTAACCTGTATACAATTCACACCTATTACAGCTTTTCCAGGGACTGACTTTTATAAGGAAATGTCAGAAAAAAATATGATTACTAGTAATGATTATAGGCATTATGATTTGTTTTATCCTATGATGCGTACAGAACAACTAACCACAAATGAAATGTTTAAATTAGTTGGTGAAGCGTATTCTGCTTATTATCTAAGTGGGGGTTGGCTTAAAATGCTCTTAAAAAGATACATTAATCCATTTGGGAAATTCAATTGGATGACGCGAAATATACCTCGATTTGCTAAAACAGTGATTGTTAGCGGATTAGATATGCTTCACTCAATGGGTATGACAAAATCAATAATCTCTGATGAATTAAAAAATTTTATGGCAGAAGGAGAAGCTAAGAAATCGTTAATTCAAACTAAACCAAAAGTTCTTATGGAAGAAAAAGAAATTGTTCCCCTCATGAAAAAAACAACAAAAAAAGTAAAAATTGCTAACTGAATTAACTTCGTAGTAAAATTTTATTCTTTCTTATAGATATAAGGATAAAAATATATTTAGATCCTTATTAAAAGCCCTCTTTTAAAAATTGAAAGTGTTTAAAACTCTATTATAAGTTTATTGAATTTTATACTACTAATTTTTCGAACCCCATGATCTCCAGACGTATAAGAACATTCAATTAAACCTGCTTCTTCAAGTTTCTTAACTTGGGCACTTATATTGGCTTCAGTCATATTTAAGTTAGCGGCGATATTCGAAACATCCATCGGCTCTTCTTGAATGCGATGGAGTATATTACGTCTTGTTCGTGAGGAAAGAGCCTTAACAATCTTTTCAATTTGCTCATCTGATTTTATAGATATTGATTCAGCTTTATTTTGCAAATGAACTTCTAAAATACCAGTTTGTGTAATTTCCATGACTTTTTATCCAACCCTTAATAACTTTCTAATAGTTATATACATTAAACCAATATTCTATACGGTATTTATATTTAATCAGTGTATCATTTGTAATTCTGTACTATATATTATTACAATATTTACAATTGATATTGAAAATTAGTATTTGTTATTTTCCTTAGAAGAATGATTTATTAAATAAATAAAACAAAATATAAAATTAAATTTTTTGAAGATTCTTAAACTTAAAGGACTGAAACGCTCCCTCAATCTTGGGTTTATAAAACGAGTTAGCTTGCAAATTGGTAATATTACATTTAGAATACACTTTGGGCATGATGTTAAAATATATTAAGATTTTATATAAAAATTATTAAAAATACCATGAAATTCCCATTAAGATAAAATTTCATGAATTTTTATGATTTTATTATCTTTTTTGTTAATTTCCCAAAAATACTAATCAATATCAATATTTGAAAAATTGCTCATAAAGTTTATATGAAGCTAATTAAAAAATATATCAATATGTTTGCAGTTTAAATATATATTAAAATTTTCTTAAGTCTTAGATCTTATATTGAACTTAATTTAAGGGAATATCTAATGATTCTAATATATAAAGGATTAAATCAAAACATCTATAACAATATAAAAGTAATGTTTAATACAGATGTCAATAATATGAATATATATTTTCATATCTTTTTTGACTAAAAATGTAAAATACAATCATTTATAATTATAAGTTACTTATGTTACTTAAATAATTATTTTAATACAAATATTACAACTAAAAAGATAAGAAAAGATAACAAATGAGTCGAAATCCCGCTCAGAAGTCAGCAATTTCAAGAAAATCTGTTTCAGATAGACGAAGTAAATTAAAAGATTCAACAAACGTTATAACTGTTAGAATTGATGAAAATCTAAATGATAATCTTGACAAAGTTCGTAGAAAATTGGGCATTTCTAAAGCTGATCTTATTCGAAATTATTTAGAAATATCAAAATATGTAATTAAACAAAAAAGTTCACTTCAATCATTAAATGATCGAGATTTTATCATAATTAAAAGAAGTTATTTAAGGAAACTTATTGATAAAGAGGATGAGGTTGAACAAATTAGGTTAGGAGATAAATTAGCTCGTTTTATAAATGACTGTGCAAGAATAAATGGTAAGTTAGATGATATATTTTACAAATTAGATTTATGTGATAATCTAGGGTTTTTTCGAAATTTTATTGATGATAATAATTATGTTTTAATAGATAGAAAATTTGGGTCTCAGAAATTTGTAGAAGCCTTTATATGGAGATTTTTTAATCAAAGTGAATTTAATGCAAATTGGACCACCTCAAAAATCGATGATCAAAGTAAAATAAGAACTGCTTATTTAAAGCAAGTACAACCAATTGATATATCTTCTTCTCATTATTCATTTGAATTTGCTAAACTACCTGAAGAAGAATCAGAATAATAAAAGAATAAAAAAAAAATCAACTTTTTTCTATAATCTCTTTTAAGCCCAATATAGGAATGATAATCATATTTGGTCTAAATAAGATTTCATAATTTAATTCGTGTAAAGCTCTTTCAATATAGAAATAAGTAATTAATATATAATCTGCATTTAGATTTTTTAATATTTTTCCTATTAATTTAGATTCCCATATATTAAGAACATTAAGTAATATGTCGAGAACCTTCTTTAAAGGTCTAGCAGCTCTTCTGAAGAAAAGATTGTAAAGAATTTCTTCAGGTACTTCATATTTATCTTTACGAATAATATTTTTTTCAATAAATCTAAGCAGAGTGTTGAACTTTATATAACTAAGAGCTCTTAAAAATGAAGCTAAATCCTTCTCAATTGGGAATTTGCCTTTTTTCTCTTCTAAAGAAAGTTGTGGATCACCCTCGAAATCTATAAAATAAAAATGGTATTGATTATCGATTTTGTTGTAAAGAATTTGTTCCATATGTAAATCTTGATGTACAGGTTGAATATTAATTTTCTGTTCTTCAAATTCTGAACGAAATCTCTCAATAATATCTTTAATATCTATAAGAATTGAGCTGATTTTTGGTAAATTAAAAAATGCACTTTCTGGCTGGTCTGTCATGTGACTGAGTAATTCTGAAATCATCCTATTCAAACTTTCGGTGTAAATCTTAAGATAAGTCTCGCTATCAACGGTCTCTAAATTATACTCTATTTGGGATGGTAAAATTAGTGATTTATGTAAATTGTTAATATATTTTCCTATCTCTGAGGTAACCTTAATGGTTTCAACACATTTTTCTTTAATTAATTTTGAGATATTTGATTTCTCGTTAAATTTAGAGTAATCTATATTAATATCTTTAAATTCAGTATCAATCATATTATTGAGTTCATTCCAGAATATATCCCCCAAATTTCCTATATTTGGAACACTTTCGATTATTCCAATGGTTTCTATATCACGTACTTTAATTGTTCCATATATTTTTGGAGCGTTTGGAAATTTATTTTTAACTAAAACAAATAAAATGGAAGGCTCTAAACTTTTCGAATAATCCTTGAAAGATTTTAACACATAAGAAATTGGTTTTTGTTCTGGAGTATTTTTATTTGATATATTTAACGAAAATAAAATATTAGTTGTATTTCCTTTCCCTAATTGATTTATTGAAAAATCATATCGATCGGAGTATAACCCTGCTTCTATTAAGTTTTGTACTTTTTTCATATTCACTTCATCTTCAAATTGCTTGTTATAAAGTGTTAATTTTAAGTCCAATGATGGAAATTTTTCTGAGATATTTACATCAAATAGCAGTTTTTTCCAGAAAAAAAGGCAAAATTCAGCTTCTAATAAGTTAAGTGTAATAACTTTCTGTTCATTTTCAATAGTTAAAGCTAATTTTTTACTGAAAGTGTTTTCAGTAAGATTTACAATATTGGAATGTGTTTTTTCACTGGCTTCTAGAATTGCCTCAATTTTTTCATAATAAATTAGGGGCAGAAAGTATGTTTTTGAGTAATTAGTAGTCTTAACTTCAATTATTGTAAGAAAAATTTTTTCTGCGATTATTTCAAAATACTGAAGTGAAACATCAAACTCTAAATTTGATAGAGCTGATTTATCCCCAAACCATCTCCTCGAGAGTAACCATCCTTTAAACTCGTTGGAATTACATATTCCTTGAATTATATTTTTATCAAAATAATTTTTCATAAAGACCAATAATTTTCAATTTTTAGTAATATAATTAGTTATCTTTTATAAGAATTAAAGAACCTTCAAAAATTAGAATGTTTCTCTATATTTAGTAAATATTACAAAATCAAAAGTCTGAGGAATTTTAAAACTCTTTCTAATCTATATAAAATTTAAGACATTTATCTTTTATTATTCCTAAAAAATTCGATGAATAACAGTGATTCATAAAAAAAATAACATATTAAATCATTATGAGGTTGATGACGAATTGAAAGAACATTTAAATGAAGAAAATGAAGAGAAGGAAAAATACAGTAAAAATATTGAAAATCTTAATGAATTTAAACATAACCATGAAGATATACAAGAAAAAAGTCAAGAACATGCTGAATTAATTTATGATTATAATAAATTATTAGATGAAAGGATTCAAAACACTTTTAGACAATATTATGATGAAACAGGGAAATATGCTAATTATGGCAGGAATTTAAAAAAAGATTTCATAGAATGGGTCGAAAATAAGGGATTTAATCTAGATATAATCAACAATGTAAATTATATTCATACCAATCAAGAAATTACTAATTTCTTAAACGATAAAATCCGAAATTCAGACCTTTCTCAAAATGAGATTGCCAATCAGTTAAATGAGACTGGTTTGTCTGTAAGTCGAAAAACTATTGGAAATTATGCTTTAAACGAAGTTTTTAAGGGTGCTAAAGTTGAATACAATAAGAGATTTGACAAATCTTTAGATCCAGAAATCAAAGAGAGAATAATAGACAGAATTAATGAAGAAGTGGAAAAATACTCCACAGGAGATCAACATAATTCTCTCTATAAGATTGCAAAAGATTTTCCGGAGGTATCAAAAACAATGATTGATAAAATAGCAAAAAATGAAATATCTCAAAAAATTTATGAAGAAATGTGGCCTTCCACAAGTGGAACTGTTGATCAGGAAACTAAACAAAATATTAGATACATTATTGAAAGTGATGTCCATAAAGGAACCCCTCGGTCTTTAAGAAATATTTCCAAAATCTTTCCAGACGTATCTTTCTGGACCATAAAGAATCTGGCAAAAGAGATGTATCCAAGGAGATATGAAAAATTATGGCCTGCAATCGAAAAAATACCAGAAGAAACAAAAAAGAAAATAATAACAACAATAAAAGAAGAAGCTCAAAAAGAAAATCCACGCACATTAAGAGAGATTCATAGAAATTTTCCAGAAGTTGGAGCAGATTCAATTAAAAGACTTGCAAAACAAGTTGTATCTAAAGATCTCCATGATAAAATATGGGCTCCATTAACAACTGAAATTCCTAAGGAAATCGCTTCGAAAATTACACAAACTCTAAAAGATGAAGTTGATAAACCAAAATCTTGTTCCTTAAACGAAATTGGAAGATTTTTCGATGTTTCTACTGAATATATTCGTCAATTAGCTAAA
>JAUWHL010000179.1 GCA_030605895.1 Promethearchaeota archaeon
AAATACTCATGGAGAAAATTGAAAAAAAAAGTATTATAAAAGCCCCAATAATCTCTTGTTCTCGGAGAACCGATATTCCTGCTTTTTTAATGGATTGGGTGATTCATCGAATAAAGGAAGGTTATGTCGATGTAGTTAATCCTTTTAATCGCAAACAAGTAAATAGAGTCTCATTAAACCCGAATGATGTAAGATGTTTTGTATGGTGGAGTAAAAATTTTGGAGAATGGATTAATGCTTATAATAATAATAGAGATCTTTTTGATTCTTATAGAGGGCATACTTTTCAATTTACGATTAGCTCTCCCTCAGAATTAGAAAAATACATTAATGTATCTCTAGATGAAAGATTCAAGCAATTAGAATGGCTAGTTAAGAAGTTTGGTCTATCAGCTATTAATTATAGATATGATCCGATAATTTTTTACAAGAAAAAGAGCTCAAATATTATATTAAATAATTTGGGAAAATTCAAACTTATTATTGAAAAGGTCTCTAATATTGGAATTAGGGAAATGATTTTTTCATTTGCAACAATTTATTCTAAGGTAAAGAATAGAATGAATGCTCGAGGGTATATTCCGATTGATCTATCATTAGAGAAAAAAAAAGAGATATTAAGTGAATTAAAGCAAATCTGTAATAATATGGATATTCAAATGAAAGCATGTTGTCAACCAAATCTGCTAGAAATTGAAGGAATAGAACAAGCACATTGCATTGATGCATATAAAATTGAGCAATTAATTAATGAGAAAATTCCAAAAATAAGAGATACGGGGCAAAGAAAAGATTGCGGTTGCTTCAAATCTAAAGATATAGGGGGGTATTCAGGAATTTTTCGGTGTAAACATAATTGTGATTATTGTTATGCTTCCCCTGCAAAGAGATAATAAATAAACCGCTGTTTTTTTGTACCAGATAAATATTTGTGTAATTCCCAGAAAGGGGGTACGACTCCAAGCTCATAAAATATATCATAAAAACAAAAAGCACCCCATTGATCAATAATTTACCTTCTGGGTTGAAATATAAAATAGTTGCACCCTCAAATATTACTTCTTTCTTTGTAGGTTCGAAACCCCATCCCTTTCCAAGATGTGTACCATGTCCTTTATAGCTAACCCATACCTTATCTTCTTCTCCTCTCATCTCAACTATTTCATACTTTAAATCGGGGAACATATTATGGAAATATGTGATTTCATGTTTTAATTGAGCTGGCCCTATTTTATCTATATGAATCCAACTTGGATTGTATTTAGGATCAATAATTTCATCAGCAATAGTAAGATCTGGCTTACTCCACATCTCTTCAAAAAATAATTTCCCAATTTTTTCAGTTTCTTCAATTTTCATAATATAAACTGTATAATTTAATCTTTTAAATAAAAAATATAATTATAAATTTTAATAGAATCTAATAATATATTGATTATTAAAGAAAAACCAAAATTATTACATTAAAAAGAATTCAATTTTTATAATATATACAAATTAATGTTGAGGTTTTAACCAATATAGAGGTTTTTTCATGCCAAAATGTAAATTTTACATAGTAGACGTATTTGCTGAAAGAAAGTTTGAAGGAAATCAGCTTGCTGTTTTTATTTGCGAAGAAGAGCTTTTTGAAGCTGAAATGCAAAAAATTGCAAAAGAAATGAACTATTCTGAAACAACATTTATTACTTCAAAAGAAAATTATGACGTACGTATTTTTACACCCGAAGTGGAATTACCTTTTGCGGGACATCCCACAATAGGTACTGCTTTTGTAATTCAACAAGAGTTAATTAAAGGAAATGTTAAAACAATTCTGCTTAATCTTAAAATTGGACCTATACCAGTATTATTTAAATACAAATCAGGCAAACCAGATATTATATGGATGGAACAAAATCCCCCCACATTTGGTAAATTTTTTGATATAGAATTAATATCACAGATTTTAAATCTTGACGAGTTTGATATTGATGATAGGTTTCCAATTCAAGAAGTATCCACAGGAGGACCTTTCATTATTGTCCCATTAAAGACTTTAGATGCTTTAAAGAAAGCTAAAGTAGATGTAGACAAATGTTTAGATCTTTTGGAAAAAACTGAAGCAAAATCGATATTAATTTTCTGTCCAGAAACTCGAAATAAAGGAATTGATTTGAGTGTTCGTGTTTTTGCTCATTATCACGGTATACCTGAAGACCCTGCAACAGGTTCAGGAAATGGGTGCCTTGCAGCCTATTTAGTTAAGCATCAATACTTTATCAAAAATCGTATAGATGTGAGAGTTGAACAGGGCCATGAAGTAGGACGCCCTTCCTTACTCTATTTGAGAGCAGAAGAAAGTGATGAAGGTCAAATAAGTGTATCTGTAGGAGGAAAAGCTTTTATTGTCGCTAAAGGAGAATTGATATAAACTTAACAATCCAATAATTATTTAAAACTCTTAAAGTATGGATAATAAAATCAAGTTCGCCTTTTTAACAGTTTTAATAGTTGTGTTTCAGTCTATATTAAAAGTAATTGGGGTCTTAATTACAGGAAGTTTAAGTTTCCTCTCTGAGACCGTAGATACTCTTACAGATGTATTATTTGTCTCTATTTCTTTATATTCTATATATCATAGCGAAAAACCTGCGGATTATGAACATATGTATGGTCATACGAAGACAGATTCTATAGGAGCCTTGATTCAAGGAATTATCTTAATGAATATATATATTTTATTAATTTATAATGCAATTCAAGCTATTATTCAACAAAGGTTTCTAATTACTCAACCTGGAATTGGGCTTATTATTTTAATTATCTCTTTTTCTATAAATATATTCTTCTCCAGGATACTTATTTATCAAGGTAAACGCAGTAAAAGTTTGACTTTGAAAATACAAGGCCTTAATTTATTTCAAGATTCAATGCGGGCTATCCTAGTAATTTTCAGTTTTATTTTAGCATATTTTAATATTTTTTTTATTGATCCAATCTTAAGTGTTATTTTATCCGCTTGGATAATTAGTGGAGCAGTGAAATTGGCAAGAGACGGAATAAAAGAACTTACAGACACGAATCCTGTAAATATAATTATTATAGAAGATTTAAGACAAAAAATTTTCCGATTAGAACATGTTGTTGGTGTTCATGATATAAAAATCCGAACAAGCGGTAAAACATTATTTCTAGAAGTTCATTTATCGGTCGAAGATCATATTTCCATTGTACACGCTAATGAAATCATTAAATCCATAAGGAATATGAGTGAGAAGATATTTCCTTTATATGAAGTTGAATGTATTATTGAAATGAATCCTATGGCCAGCGAAAAATCTATTGGTGAGGGATTAATTAATTTAATTTTTTCTATGAAATCTGAATACCCAAAAATCGAAAATGTTAAAGATCTCAATGTATTTAGAATTGAAGATGAGTATTTCATTTCTTTAGTTATAAGAGTTGATGATGCACTCTCACTTACAGATGCTCATAGGTTATCCTCTATGTTTGAAGATGAGATAAAGAAACAAGCACCTCTCATTTCTCGAGTCATAACACATCTCGAAGGTCAAACTCATAGCGAAACTTTAATATTAGATCAAATCAAATGCGTTGATGTTGGACCAGAAATGATACAACAAATAAGTAAAAATGTAGAAGAAGTGCTAAGGGCTCATTCCCAAGTTAAGGGATATCACGGATTAGAATTTTGGGCAACAATGGATTATTGTATTTTAGAACTTCATATATTTTTTGATGGGTCATTAAATATTTCACAAACCCATGAATATATTTCTGAATTGGAAACCAGTATTAGAGAAAAACTAGGGATTGATAATTTGGATTCTATTTTTCTTCATTCTGAACCAATTGAAGATCAGAAGGAAGGGATTATCTTTTAAGAAAAAATGCAATTTAAAAAGGAAAGTTATAATTATCTAATCCAAGTTCTTTTTGCATAATTTTAATATCCTTTTGTAAGCTTTTATTTATCGGAATGCCCGTTTTTTTTCTTTCCACTTCAGTGTAATATTCTTTTTCCCCTGCTGTGTAAATTTTTTCTTTCCCTGGTGCTTTTCTAGAAGCCCTTAATTCTCGCATAATATTACCAGTATTATGTTTGAATTTTTCAATCGGAATGAAATTTTGGATATTAATAACTAAAAAGAAATGGCCTACTTTTAGTCGTTTTTGACCATTTTCCATAACCCCTGCTGTATCTTTAAGATATACTCCATCTTGTAATGCTGAAGATAAGATCTCAGCAAAAGTAGCATAACCGTATCCTTTATGACCGGAAGTGTCTTCACCTTCACCTCCTAATGGCAATAATGCTGCAGAACGATTAACTAACTTGTTTAATACTACACCAGGATCCGTTTTTGAATTACCATTATTTGACACAATTACTCCATTAGGGAGTGGTTTATGAAGTCTATTATAGACCTCTACTTTACCTCTTTGAATGATAGATGTAGCACAATCTAATAAAAATGGAAAATTCTCATCAGTAGGGGTACCATATGTTAAAGGATTTGTTCCTAACATAGGTTCTACCCCGAATGTAGGCGGTACAGAAGGGCGTGTATTTGTCGTAACAAATCCTATCATTCCTTCTTTTATTGCCATAAGTGAATAATAACCGGCAATCCCAAAGTGAGTACTATTACGAACTGCTACGGCACCAAGGCCGTATTTTTTAGCTTTCTCAATGGCTAATTTCATAGCTTTGTAGGCAATAACATGCCCCATACCACATTTTCCATCAATAACAACAGAAGATTTGTTATCGCTAACAATTTCAATCTCTGTATTAGGATTATAAATTCCCTCTCGTATTCGATCATAGTACATCTTGCATCTCTGGATTCCATGAGAGTCAATCCCTCTTAAATCTGATGAAATAAGTACATCTACTATAATTTTTGCATGCTCTACAGGAACTTTAAGATTAATAAATACGTCTTCCATAAAATTTCTAAGAACACTGACATCTAAATAAATTGGATCATCTGATGAAGATATTATCGTTTCTTTCGCAATTTTCTGCATAAACCATCAAAATTTGTGATAGATTTTATTTAGGATCCTTTCTATTTAATTAAAACCATAATTAATATAAGGTGAAAGTTAGTGAATTTGATTTTTTTTTATTAAATTTTCACAATCTCTTTATTAAAAATTAGCTAATTTATAGAGCTAAAATTTTTATATTACTTAACAAATGTATATGATATAGGCAAATTTGGCTCCTGTCAATCCCCTGGATTTTTGTCTTTTGGTTGTGAAAATAACCTACTCTGCCTTTTGAAAGTTTATGCCTCGTATTGAGGCTCGTTGGCAGGAGCTTCCTTTATTAATTTGAACTTTAATACAATCTTAAAGTTAAAAAAGAAGATCTAAATCTCTATAAAAGCGAGTATTATTTCTATAATAAAAGAAAAGTTCCTAACAGATATGTATCCAAATTCAAATCTTTTAAGAGTTTCATATTGTTATAAAGATAAGTATAAATATTTTCTTCGCTAAAATATTTAAAACACAAGTTGTTCCCTTTTACTTCCCTTAAAATATTTACAATTTGAGTAAGTATAGTTTTTAGATTTTTAATAACCAAATCAGTATCACTTTTAATTAAATTAATGTCTTTAATGTTAAACCATGATTTTTTGCTAAAAGAAATATTCTTTAACTCCGGT
>JAUWHL010000088.1 GCA_030605895.1 Promethearchaeota archaeon
ATTTACTCTCTTTGATTTTAAATATTGGAATTATTCTTATAATAATAGAAATATAAAACTGATCATACAATTATATCATAATTCTCATTAAAATTTTATATTTATGAAGGATTTAGACTTACAACGAAAGAGTTTACCAAATGAACCGGGAGTTTATTTATTTAGGGATAAAAAAGGTTCAATTATTTACATAGGAAAAGCTAAAAATCTCAAGAAGAGAGTCAATCAATATTTCTTAAAAACTAGTTATACAGATCCTTATTATGAAGAAAAAATTAAAGAACTAGTAAAGCTGATACATTCTATTGAATATATTGTAACTGAAAATGAGAAAGAAGCTTTAATTTTAGAAAATATTCAAATTAAAAAACATCTCCCTCGCTTTAATGTAATCATGAGGGATTCTAAGACATATCCTTGGGTGGCATTTTTTTACTCTGAAGATTTTCCAAGGATCCGTGTACTTAGAAATCCAGAAAAGTACTCTAAAGATAATACGTTTTTAGGGCCTTATACAGATAAAAAAGAAATAATAAGAATACTTAGAGATCTAAGAAAAATATTCCCTTATTGTTCATGTAAAAAGCCTATTAAAAAAAAAAAGAGAGCTTGTTTGTATTTTCAATTAAAACTTTGTCCTGGACCATGTATTACTACAGTTACTAAAGAAGAATATCGTGAAAATATTAGGAAAATCGAATTATTTTTAAAAGGAGAAACTAATGAGTTAAAAAATCAGATATCAGAAAAAATGTACATAGCATCTAAAAACCAAGATTTTGAATCAGCAGTCCTCTGGAGGGATAAATTGGAAGATATAGATCATGCCACTGATCGACAACACGTATTAATGAATCATGAAGCCAATAAGGATATTGTCGGTTTTTATAGTACTGAAAAATATATGGCGATGGTCATTATCCATATTAGAGAAAGCAGGATTTTGAATAAAAGTTCATTTACTTTTGATTTACGTGAGAAACTAATTCAAAAGAAAGAGATTATGAACTCAATATTAGAACAATATTATCAAAATTTCAAATCTCAATTACCAGATATTATTATCATTCCTGATATAGATGATAGATTTAGAATCTTATCAGATTTTTTAAAAGATATTAAAGAGGATATACAAATCAGAGCGGCATTTAATGAAAATGAAACAAGTTTGCAACGTATAGCAAATAAAAACGCAAAAGTTATGGTTGAGCAGCAAATACAAATGGAAGAAATTAAAATGAATGACAAAGAATTTCGAGAGAAAATTCTTGAAGAGACAAAAGAAGTTTTGGATTTACCTAAATTACCGCGAATTATTGAGGGTTTTGACGTCTCAAATATAGATGGTAAAGATGCTACCGGCTCTATGGTTTATTTCCTTGAGGGAAAACCTTATAATAAGTATTATCGGCATTTTAAAATTCGTTCTAAATCTACCCCTGATGATGTTGCAATGATGAAAGAAGTAATAAAAAGACGATATAACATGCTTTTAGAAAGAAATTTAGAATTACCAGATTTAATACTAGTTGATGGGGGAAAAGGGCAATTAAATGCGGGAATCTCAATTCTAGAAAAATTAGGGCTAAATATCCCAATAATTGGCTTAGCGAAAAAATATGAAGAAATATATTTACCTTCTAAGAAAAACCCAATTGTTCTACCTAAAAACTCATCGGTTTTGAAATTATTTCAAAGAGTACGCAATGAGGCGCATCGGTTTGCTGTTAGACTTCAGAAAAAACAAAGGAAAAAACGTATTACTGGCTCAATATTAGATGATATTGAAGGAATTGGTCCAGTTACTAGAAATAAATTATTAAATCACTTTGGAAGTGTAGATAACATACGGAAATCTACCCTAGAAGAAATATCACAAATAATAGGTGAAAAGTTAGCAAAAAAAGTATTAGATAAATTAATTGAATAGCTTACGCTATTAGTAAAAAAAAAAGTTAGATGATTATAAATATTCATTTTTTATTCTCGATAGTAAAGCGAAAATGATTATACTTGCTCCTAAGAGTATAAATGTTATATTTAAATTCCACATAACAAAATATCCGACAAGAGGGTAAAGTATTGCTCTTATAAGACTTGCTACCATATTTATAGTGCTTATTACAGTGGCTCTATTCTCTGTTTCAATTTGTTTATTCATTCCCTTAACGAATATCAGACTCCTGGTGAAGCCAAATCCTATAACAATAAGAATTAAAGGAATACTGACTGGAATGAAGTATATCAACGCCATTAGGATAAATCCAATTCCGGGAATTATCGTATATACCTGTAGAAACCTTCTCTTGTTATTTATTTTGCTTTCTAAAGTAGTAATTACATTGTTAAATAGTATTTGTATAATTGTCATTGATGTACTTACAAATCCAAAGAATATCAATTGAACAGTTAATGCTTCAAGATATATTTGATAAGTCCAAATCAAAAAGAACACTAGGGATTCTGTTATTATCATTTCAAAAGCTAATAACCTTAAAACTTTATTTTTCGTGAGTTCTGTGAATCCAGATTTTACTATGGTGAAGTATTTCTCCTTTTTCTTCCTCTCTAAGTCATGATTAGGTTCTTTTAATGTTAATGAGATTAATGTAGCAATGATAAAAGGGAAGAATATAAGACTCATCACTAAGTTCAAAGAAAAATAAGCGCCAATAACAGAACCAATTGGAGCGGAAATTCCGATACCCAACAAATGAAAACTTCTATTCCTCGCCATTACTTTAGAAACATCATCTTCTCTTCCAAGTTTTCTCAATGTGTCATATATGAAAGCTTGATCAGTACCTGATATTAAAGCAGCTCCAAAAGCCCATAAAGTTTCTCCAATAGCAAAAATGAATATATTTGGATAACTTCCATAAACTAATGCAGCAAATGCCGTTGAGAATGCACCTAATAACAGAGAAAACTTTCGACTTATATAATCTGCTATTGCTCCACAAGGAATTTCAAATACCAATATCATTACAGTAAAGAAACTTTGTAGAAACATTACTTCGACAAATGTCAATTTCCCCCATGTTAAAAAAAATGGCAATAGAATTCCTGAGATTAAATGAAAACCTTCAATGAAGTGAATTAAATAAGATTTCCATATATTGCCTCTCCACGTGTTTAAATTAACAGATAATTCCTTACCTTCTAACTCTAAAGAAGATTCTCCTAACTCTTCCTGAGTAAATTCCTTTAATTCTGACATTTTTTCCACTTAATTTAAAATCTTAAGTTTTTTTTTTCTTTTATTAAAAAAACATATTTGGTATTTTAATTATAGAGAGTTCACCGATTGAATGAAAAAATTAAACCATGAATTCAAGGAATATAAATATTAAAACAGAGTAGAAAAAGAAGAATGCAGTTGTGAAGCAAGAAAGTCGAGAAAAGGTTAAGTGTATCGTTGATTATTATGTTTTTATGATGATAATATTGTTGGGTTGTATGCTTTAAAACCAACAAACATAATTACCATAGTAATATTATTAATACAAGACGGATTTTGAACTACCATATCTCCTTGGTGAGATCCAATCCAATTATTTTCTTTAATTACCATGATACAATCAACAAATATGTTTAATAAATTTATATTATAGTAAAACTTATAAATTTAACGGTATGATTCTTATCTTTTTTAAACAAACTTGAAGAAATGGGAAAAAGATGGGAAACTTCTTCTAAAAAATATGTTTTAAGAAATAACTAATTTCACAAGTTCTGCGGTTGCTTCACAATAAACTCTAGCTAGTGATTCCCTTTTTGCTTCACTTATAATTCTAATTACTGGTTCTGTATTTGAGGGATGGATGAGAACAAACCAATCCTTTCCTTGACCAAATCTAAGATCATTGTTTATTTGTTCTACATTTTCCCCTTCATCTTTTAGTTCTGCTTTTAATTTTTTAATAATTAATTCAGTATCTACATTTTTAATATTAATTTTAATTCGATGTGAATAATATTTAGGTAATTCTGCTACCAATTTAGAAACTTTCTCTCCTGTTTTTACCAGCATTTCAACTATTTTTGCTGCTGCAAAAATCCCATCTCTCGTATTATTGAAATTCGGGAACATAAAACCCCCACATGAGCCTTCTCCACCAAAAACTAATTGGTTCTTTGGTGAATTTAATATTAATTTATCCATTTC
The DNA here is from genome assembly GCA_030605895.1 of Promethearchaeota archaeon. GTDB lineage: Archaea > Asgardarchaeota > Lokiarchaeia > Sigyniarchaeales > SOKP01 > Loki-b32. The sequence continues at coordinate 4,169 of JAUWHL010000088.1, forward strand.
TAGTGTTAAAAATCGCTCTCCTACGGGGGTTCTAATAACATGGGCATTATATTTTTCAGCTATCGCTTCAAACCTTAACGATGATGCTAAATTTGTTACAAAACATATTTCTTTATTGGTATATTCTTGGTTTTTTAAATAATATTCTGTAATTAGTGCTAATCCGATGTCTTCTGGATAGCATACTCCATTTTCTCCGACAATTGCTAATCTATCAGCATCTGAATCATGAGCAAATCCAATATCGTATTTTCCTTGCCAAACTTCCATTATCAAATCTGTGAGATTCCGCTTTATAGGTTCGATTTCTCGTGGAAAGTCTTTATTTACATGTAATTCGTCGTTAAGGAGTTTTATTTTACATCCTAATTCACTTAATACTTTAGGTGTAACAAATTTACCTGCACCTGCGCCAGTATCAATAACTACTCTAAGATTATTATGACTTTTTACATCTCTGTAATCAATATAATTAAATAAATCTTGAATATAGTTTGGAATGGGATTCAAATTTTCTACTTTGTTTTCTAATTCAGGTAGATCAATTTTATATGAATTCAAATCAATGTTTTTTAAATGGTTTGAAATAATCTCTAAATCATTATTATCTAAAAATGTTTTTGCAGACAGTAATTTCAAACCATTCCATTCCTGAGGATTATGAGATCCAGTAATAATGATCCCCCCAGGTATATTTAATTTGTTTTTAGTATGGATAATTACTGGTGTTGGGCATATTCCAAGATTTACTATTTTAAAACCTGAACTAATTAATCCTTCCATTATTGCTTGTTCAATATAAGTTCCGCTTGGTCTTGTATCTCGACCTATGATAATTTTCTTTTCTTCACCTTTAAACCATAATCCATATGCAATTGCAATTCTCTTAACAGTATTGAAGTTGAGATCTTTATTAACTAACCCTCTAATTCCGCTCAATGTAAAAATTATGTTCTTTTCTTCCATCTTATTTCTGTTTTAATTTGGAGATTATTGAATTATTTTCAATTTTGTATTTAACGAGTGCTAAAGCACCTCTTAATCCAATTTCATCTTTATATTTTGTTAATTTTATTTTTGGTGGATGATTGGTTGTAAATTTAATGGGATCTATTTCAAACTGTTTACATATTTGAGGGATTATCTGTTCTTTATCTTTCATCATTGCCCCTCCAAAATAAATGGATGTACAATCATAATAATTATTTACTATACCAATTCCTATTTTTGTATAGAAAACACAATCATTAACTATCTTTTTAGATAATTCATCGCCTTCTCTTGCAGCTTGAAAAACCTCTTTAGCTGTTATCCTCGACTTATCTTTTTCTACAATGCTCATCAATATACCTGCATTAAGTTTTCCTTCTTGCAATGCATTTAATGCTCTGTTTCGAACACCTGTTCCAGAACTATAAGCTTCCCAGCACCCATGTGCTCCACAATTGCACTGAGCTTTACTTTTTGGTTCAACTAAGGCATGCCCTATTTCTGCTGCATTCCCTTCTTTTCCTAATAGTAGGTGTCCATTACAAATAACACCTCCTCCAACACCAGTAGACATAGTTATATATACTAAATTGTCTTTCTCCCCATCGTTGGCTTCAAAGAAATGTACACCTAAAACACTCCCATTACAATCATTAATAAAATATATAGGAATTTCAGGAAATTTCTCTTTAATTGGCTCTTTTAAGGGAATTACTCTAAATCCAAGATTAGCATTATTGAAAACCTCTCCTTTTTCTATATTCAAAGGACCTGCTGTAGCAATCCCTATTCCTAAAATCTGTCCTTTAGTAATACTGTTTTCAGATAGTAACTCCGTTAAAATTTGGCATACTGAATTACTAATTGAATATTCATTTTCCTTTAATGTTGCGGTAATTCTTTTTTTAATATTTTTTTCATTTAAATCTGCTGTACAAATAGCAACTCGAACCCAAGTACCTCCAATATCTACGCCCGCAATGAATTTTTTATCCATTTTTATCTCACATTCAAATTTTCTGAATTTTCCTTAACATCTAAATAAAATAAAGATTTCAAATATTTCAAAATATTATTTTATCAATAAAAGTTTTTCTGTGGTTTAGTATACATTTATTTCTATTTTTTTATCATTGATTATCTTCTTAAAAATAGTGGCAATCTCTCTTTTCCTATCGTCATCTATTGAGAATACAAAATATTCTGCTGGGATTCTCGCAGTTGAATATATTTGTATAATCTCTGGTTTTATCCGTTTTAAAGCGCGAGCTAAATCAAGAATATTTATTGAATTATTGTTTGGAATAAATTCTTCTTTGTAAGAATTAAAAATTAAACTTTGAATTGCTAATTTATGATCTTTAGGCATTTCTTGTTTCAGTTTAACTAATGACTCAATTATCATTTCTATATTAGGAGTATCATGATGCGGGCGATTAGTTCTCTTGAAGTCAACATCATTAGCTGCGTCTAATTTTGCTAAAACTAATTCAAATTGTTTAACTCTTTCCCTTATTATATCTATATAAAGAGTACTAGAATTTGTAAATAATGTAAGCAATGGTTTTTCATTAATCCAATTTAATTCATCCCTAACATCCTCAGCAATCTCGAGAAACTCTAATAGATTTTCATTCAGGGTAGGTTCTCCATTATAACCAAAGGTAATTGAATTTAGATGTGGAACATATTTTAAAATTGATTTTAATTCTTTTCTAAAATTGGGTGATGGTGGTAAATGAATTTTATGATTAGGAGAAACTAAATTATCTTTCTTTGTTAATCCAATTTCACAGTATACACAATTATAAGTACATAACTTATAATTAGCTAAAACATTAACACCTAACGAAAGTCCTAATCGCCTTGATTGAAATGGACCATATGTGTATTCTCTTGGCATTTATTTCTTATTATTTAAGTAATTATTAATAAAATTCTCTATTGCTTGATGTATATCCTTAGGTTTTTCTAACATAACATTATGACCAGCTTCCTCAATTATACAAAGTTTTGAGTTTATTATTTTTTCATGAAAAAACTGTGAATATTTCACAGGAGTCATCTGATCCACTTTACCACATATTATTAAACATGGGATATCAATAGATTCTGTTTTATCTAAGGTATCAAACGCATCACAGATTTTGAAATCTTTATAGGTTACCTCTGGATCTATTTGGGAAGTCTCCAAAATATGGTCATCTATTATTTTTTTTGATGTTTTTCTATAAAATGAACCAACCCGTAAATAATCTAAGTATTTTTGGTAATTAGGTTTTACAGAATTGAAGATAACTGAGCTAACTCTCATCCTTCCACCTGTAGAACATAAAATTAGAGCAGAAACATCATTTGGATATCTATAAAAATATTCTTGTATAATAACGCCTCCCATGGAATGTCCCCCTAAAATTAATCTCTCAGGTTTTAGTGAATCAACGAGTTCTTTAACAACATCAACATATAAATCTAAAGATAATTCTGGAAATGTACTAGATTTATTATGGGATGGTAAATCAATTGCAATGACATTATAGTCTATCTTCAAATAAAATTGATTCTCCCAAATATTTGAATTTTCTCCCGCCCCATGTATAAAAACAAGCGTGTTTTGAGAATTATTATCTTTAATCTGGTAAAAAATTTGTTTTCCTGAATATTCGAAATATGGAATTTTAATCACCAAATTTAATAATTTATGATATAGATTAAAAGAAAGATTCTAATTTAGATTTATTAAAATTTCTAAAGATAAAGTACATAAAATATTAAGAAATTAGTATTCAATCACTAATTTCAATATCTCGGCGTTGCATTTCTAAAAGACGTTTATATTTACCGTTTAAAGCTAATAAACTTTCATGGTCCCCTTGTTCTACGATACCATATTTATCAGAACCTAGAACGATTATCTGATCTGCATTCTTTATCGTTGATAAGCGGTGTGCGATGATAATGGTGGTACGACCCTTGCGAGCTTTATTTAAAGCATCTTGGATCAAAGTCTCGGTGTATGGGTCCACAGAAGAAGTTGCCTCGTCTAAAATCAAAATTTTAGGGTCAGTAATTAGAGCTCGAGCAAAAGCAATTAATTGGCGTTGTCCTATAGAAATGTTAGACCCATTTTCTTTTATTTTT
>JAUWHL010000277.1 GCA_030605895.1 Promethearchaeota archaeon
GACGGAGAAGAAAAGAGCCCATCGATAATATTTATTGATGAGATCGATCCAATTGCCCCAAAAAGAGAAACTGTAACTGGTGAAGTAGAGCGAAGAGTTGTTGCTCAATTATTAGCTTTAATGGATGGTTTACATGGTAGAGGTAAGGTTATTGTAATAGGTGCAACTAATAGACCAAATAGTTTAGATGCTGCCTTAAGACGTCCGGGAAGATTTGATCGTGAGATTGAGATAAAAGTACCAAATGAAAAAGGTAGGAGAGAAGTATTTCAAATACATACGCGAAATATGCCACTTGATAAGAAAATATCGTTGAAAGAATTTTCCCAAATAACTCATGGATTTGTAGGAGCAGATATTTCTGCAGTATGTCGTGAGGCCGCAATGTCAGCATTACGACGCTATTTACCTAAAATTGACTTGGAATCGGATATGATTGACCCAGAATTATTAGAACAAATAGAAGTCACAAAAGAAGATTTCGAGGAAGCTTTAAAAGAAGTTTTACCTTCTGGAATAAGAGAAGTATTTGTAGAAGTTCCAAATGTTCCATGGGAACAAGTGGGTGGACTTGATGACTTAAAACAAAAATTAGTTGAGGCTGTGGATTGGCCATTATCACATCCAACTATTTTTACTCGAATGGGAATTAATCCTCCAAAGGGAATTCTACTTTATGGACCTCCTGGATGTGGCAAGACTTTATTAGCAAGAGCAGTAGCAACTGAAAGTAAGGCAAATTTTATCTCAATTAAAGGCCCAGAACTCTTATCAAAATGGGTAGGAGAATCAGAAAAGGCAATAAGAGAAGTATTTCGTATAGCGAAACAGGCATCTCCTTGTATTATCTTCTTTGATGAATTTGACTCGATTGCACCAAGTAGAGGTAGGCATACATCTGATTCTGGTGTAACAGAAAAAGTGTTATCTCAATTTTTAACAGAGTTAGATGGCCTAGAAGTGATGAAAGATATTTTAGTGATCGCGGCTACAAATCGTCCTGATATCTTGGATCCAGCATTAATAAGACCTGGTACGATTGATCGAATATTACTAGTTCCACTGCCAGATGAAAAGGGGAGACTTGAAATTTTGAAAATATTTACAAAAGAAATGCCTTTAGCAAGCAATATAAAATTAGAAGATTTAAATGATACAATAAATGGTTTTTCTGGTGCAGATATTGAGACATGGTGTCGCGAGGCTGCAATGATTGCTTTAAGAGAAAATATAAGAGCAAGAAAAATATCATTAGAGCACTTTAAAGAAGCAAGAAAAGAGCTTAATCCTACGCTAACGAAGGAAGTTCTCGAATGGTATGAAAAATTTGGTGAAAAACTGAAAAGTAGAAGAATAGAGGAATCTAAAGAAGATAGGTTGTTTGTGTAAAATTCCAAAAATTAATTAGAAGTAAGACATTCTACAAATTATATTTCTATTTTTTAAGTTTTAGATAAGGTGAAATAAAATAGAGAGCCATAGATGGAATATATCCCCAGTATTAAATTCTGTAATCGATATTTTGATCAAAAACAAAGGAGAGATATTGGATAAAAGGCTTGAGGAACTTCTCAAAAAGGAATTCCCTTTTGTAAATTCATTGATGTTAGAAGAACTATATATGAAGCTGGAGAGTATGGCAATAATTAATGTATTCCGCGTTTCGAAAAACAAGAAAATGCTGGTTCTTAATAAAAATACTCAAGCTCTAAGAGAAGGGTTAGTTAAAGATTTATATTAATTCTTTTTTTTGCCAGTTTAAACAGAATTGGGCTAGAGATATCTCTTCAGTCTTAGATTTATATTTTCTCTTTCTCACATCAATGAACACAGGATAATTTACGGCATTCCCCATTAACAGCATTTCTCCAACGCCTAAGCTAGAAATTATACTGGCATATTCTTTAGTTATCGCTTCTGAACTGTCCATTAGATGTTTTAAATCATATGGATTTTTGATATTTAAAACTAGTTTAGAATTGCACTGAGACAATGCAGTTGTACTTAACTTTTTTGGCCTCTGACTAATTAAACATAAGCAAGCCATAAATTTTCTCCCTTCTCGAGCAAGCATCTCAATAATCGGTTTGGAGAGTGCTTTGGAATGGGCAGCCTCTGGGCAAAATTGATGGGCTTCCTCTACAACAAGTAAAAAAGGGGGAATGCTATTTTTTCTTCGAAGATAAAAAAGACGATTACAAATATAATCAACAATAATTTGTTTTTTTCTAATGCTTATTTCTTTCTGAAAGTTAAAAATAGTGATTTCTTGATTGTTCACTACTTTATCTAATGAAGGGTTCTCCTGAGATCCAAAAAGAGTTAATCGTTCTAATTCTGATAACCACCCTATTAAAGCTTGTTTTGTACTCTTGTTTCCCTCAGATTCATTTTCGATCTCTTTGATAATATCATTCAATGTGTATTGGTTTTTCTTCTCTTTTTCTTTCCTTAATTTTTTTATAAATTTTGAAAGTTCTCTTAATTGAACAGTTGAAATTTGTTCTTGATATTTTTTAAAGGAATAAGCGGATAATTTAGGTATTCCTATTTGAAAATATGAGATATCTTGAATTTTAACTTTATCTTTAAACTCAGGAATATCTTTTAAATACAAATACTCTCCATGCACATCAAGTAATATTATGGAAGGTGTTCCAAAATCCTTATTTCTTGTTAACAATTCTTCAATAAGCACTGATGTAAGGTAACTCTTGCCGCCTCCTGAAATTGAAAGAATTGCAAAATGTTTGTTAAGTAATCTATTCATATTAATTAATGCTTGTGAATTTGTTACCTTGACTTGTCCTAAATTTATACCAGATTTAATATCGAATCCTAAGAATTTATTAAGAATTTCTTCCTCTACGATATACACACTTTTTCCAGGGCTCGCAGGATAACTCATTCTCAGAACTCTTTCGATTTCTTTCATATCTTTATCCCTAAACTTAATTAATCCTAGACATTTTACTATTGCAATTGCAAATTCAAAATCATCGCTAGGAAAAAGTCCTTTAAGGATATTAGGATTATCATTATTATTAAAAGCTTTAATTGTGAGAGCATCAGTGAAGTATTCATTTAATAAGACAATCTCTTCAATAATACCAATTAAAAACCCTTCATTAGATTTTGTATATACAAATAATCCTTTTTGTATAAAAGTACCATCTTGTCTTTTATTAATAACAAAAGCAAATTTCGAAACATTGGGTAATTGTAAGTAATTAAAAACAGTTCCTACTTTAGTAGCCATATTCTTAATAGGCTCGATTTAATCGATTAAATTTATAGATTGATTTTATTAGAGAATAGTTTTACTTAAAAAAAATATAAGAGCCTAAAATTTCTGATTTAATTAAAAAAAATCAAGGATATTATATTTGGTTATTCTGTTTTTGTGGGACAATTATTGCTCTTCTTCTTTTTCAATAGCACCTATTAATCTCAAAAGAATATAATATCCATTCTTCCAAAAGTAAATCATAAAGAGTGCGATACCAACAATCAAAAAGAGTCCAATTCCAATAAATAAAACCCAAGGTCCTGTACTTCCAAAAAGATCCACCAAAGTTGATGATCCTCCTGAAGAAACAGTAAGGACATCTTGTACAATTGCAAAAATAAGTCCTATAATAATTGCAATTAAACTGATTAGTAAACCTCCTGCTGCTATTTTTACATCAGTACGATTTTTATATTTTTCCTCGAGTTCTCGCTTTTTATATATAAACTTGATTAAAGATCGTGTGGATTTCTTAAATAATCCAAAAAAGAAAATCAACAAGAAAAACAGACCTGCTGAAAGTCCGGCGATAATGGCTATTTGATATCCTAAACTAAGGTTTAAAAATAGTTCAAATTTACCCGTAGTTCCGATAAAAATATCCGCAAATGTCCATATTACTCCTCCCAGACTAACTATGCTGGCAATAACTATCAAAATATAAAAGATTGTTGCTATTAGATTTTGAATTTTATTATATTCTTTAACTATACTTGAAGAATTATATTCCATATTTTTCACACTTCATATTTTTATAATATTTTGTTCATTTGTACTATTTGCTTTTTCTTCTCTGCTGATTTCAGTATTATAAAAGTAATTTTCTTCTATATAATACCAAGTAATTTTGATTATAGAAAAAAAAACATTTAAAATATATAAAATTGAGTATTATGAGGAAAATTCTAATTTTATTCAGAGTTTTTATTTAAGATTAAATCATCAAATTTTTTGTACATACTTTTACTATTCATAAAATTATACATTTCATAAGAGAATTTATAGAATTTCTCATATATTTTATGTCGATTATTGTTTGGAAGCCATTTTTTATCTACTTTACATAAATTTTCGGCGGCTTTTGCAATATCTGAAAAAATTCCTGCTCCTGATGCTGCTAAAATTGCAGCACCTAATGAAGTTGATTCTTCTATGACATTTCGAACACATGTAATTCCTAATACATCAGCATAAATCTGATTCCAAAAATCAGAACGAGATCCTCCACCAGTTAACATTAATTCTTTCGGTTCAATTCCCAATTCCTTAAAAACTTCGATATTTTTTCTTATTTCATAAGCCACACCTTCGAATACAGCTCTATAAAGATCTTTACGCTCATGGCCTAACGCTAAACCAAAAATGATACCTTTTGCATGTGGATTCCAATGAGGAGCTCCAGAGCCAACTAAATGGGGAATCACAAGTATTCCATTTGCTCCAATCGATGACTTCTCTGCTTCAGCGGAAATTAAATCATAAGGATCTTGACCTTCTTGAGAAGCTATACATTCTGCATGTCCTAATTGATCTCGAAACCATCTAAGTACTGCTCCAGATGTAAAAATACTAGCTTCTTGTACCCACGTACCAGGAACTGCATGACAACTACATAAAACACGCTTCTCGGGATCGAATTTTGGTTGCGATAAAAAAGCCAGAATAAAACTCCCTGTCCCCGTTGTGCATTTCATTTCACCAGGAGATACAACTCCTACGCCTAAAGCAGCAGATTGTTGATCTCCTGCCCCAGTTACTACTAAAGTTTTTTTATCAAATAAGGTTTCTTCAGTTACAATTTCTCCAATATCAACACCACTTTTTAATGCATCTGGCATTTTATCTAAATCTATCTCCAATTCAGATGCAATATCTTCAGAATATTTTAATTGATTAATATCAAATAACATTGTTCGTGAGGCATTTGAAAAATCTGTAAAGAATTTGCCTGTTAATTTATGAATAATGAAATCTGAGACAAGCAAAAATTTGTGAGTTTTCTGATAAATTTCTGGTTTTTCATCTTTAAACCAAAGAATTTTTGTGGCTGAAAAATAAGGATCAATTGTTAATCCTGTTGTTTCATAAATTTTATCAACACCAATTTTAGTTTTAATGTATTCCACTTGATCTATCGTCCTCCTATCCTGCCAAACTAATGCATTATGAAGTGGAGTTCCATCTATATCTACGGGTACAATTGTTTCCCTTTGATTCGTAACTGAAAGACTTACAATCTCAGTTTTATCAATTCCACTTTTTTTTATTGCTTTCTCTATTGTTGTTTTAATTGAATCCCACCATGTATTAGCATCTTGTTCAACATATGAGGGAGAAGGATAAAAACTCTGCCATTCTTGATAATCACTAGCAATAATCGTACCTGCTAAATCAAAAATAAAAGTTCTACAACCAGTTGTTCCTAAATCTAATGCAGCTACAAACATTATTGAAATACTTTCTATTATTATTATTTTTATTAATAAGTTATATATCGAATTATTTAATAAAAATCATTATTAAAGATTTATATAAAAAGACTATTTTACTTTAATTTTTCATATCTAAAATTTGAACAAACTAATTTATTGAATCCTACACCATAACCCTTGATTTCTGTTAATATCCCATCATAAATAGAGTTTTTTACTTCAAACCTGATAGCATATCATTGCAAACAGAGCTTTAATGCCTTATTGCAAACAGATCCCTCTATTAGATGTGATCCGCCCAGCTTTATCTTATATATTTTTATTTAATAATTTCCTTGAAAAAACTCTAAAGGATTATCATTTAAAAAAAAAAGGATTAAAATATATTATATTATCATTTTGTAATTTTTTACCGAAAATATTTTATCTATAATATGAATGTATCCTTTTTCTCAGACTCTCTCAAGTGTTTTTGAAGTTTTTTATAAGTTTCGAAATCTAATTCTTGATATAAATCATCTGATTCTTCTATACTTAGATCATCTAGGTATCCTTCTATAATTAAAAAAGCCATTACGTTTAAGTTTCCATCACGAAATCTCTTTGTAATTTCCTTTTTAAATACCTGCTTTGCAATTTTATCACCTGCTTGAGTTAATTTTCTTAGTAATGGGAATGCTAAATTACTATGAAGTATTTGAGTATTGTATGATTGCTCGTACCATGCTTGCAAATTTGACGAATGTGCCCAAAATTCGACTTCAGGAGGAATATCATTTTCATATTCATCAATTAGTTCTAAAGAATGATTCAAACTTTTAGATTGAGTATCAATTGATAATTTTTCTAAGTTGTTCTCTTTAGTTTCACTGGTAAAGCTTAATTCGTTCAACAATAAGTATTTACATTGGATTATTTTTACATCGTTAATGTATATTATAGTTTTGTTATCCTCCAATTTAAGTTTAAGAAGATCACTAATTTTAAATTCTTTCATCGTTACATAGTTAAAGATAATAATATATGCAAATCAAGTTTTTTGATGCCCACAATAAGGGCACTTTAATTTAATAAATCCCACATTAAAACCCTTTATCTCGGTAATCAG
>JAUWHL010000103.1 GCA_030605895.1 Promethearchaeota archaeon
AAGGATTTCACTAATGAATAAGAGAGACAAATTAAAAGACTATTCGAACCAAGAATTAAAAAATTTTCAAAACACTCTTCAAAGTGTGGGATTAAAACCGACTTTTAAAATACCGTGGGAGTTAAAAGATGGAATTCCTAAGATTAGGACCTCTGAAACTATATTTTTCTCAGATGATGGTGATCTTGATGAATTTTTTATTTTAGAGAAGGGCTATTTTACTTATATCAAAGATATTGAATATGATAAATTTCATCTTAGGGGATTAGTTGATAGTTATACTCCATATATTCTAAGTAATTTATTTAATAATATTCCAGAATTTAAATTAGAATTGCTTTTAGAAAATTGGATTAAATTTACACGCTTAATTTTAAATTCTGTAAAAGAAATTATTGAAGCTAGAAATATTAACAAAACCGAATTGATTAAATTTCGCCCAAATAAAGAACTTGTGTATAATAATCCAGATTTCATTGAAGATCAAAATAATTTCCCCTTCTCAGCATTAAATTATGAAAGTTCGATTTCAAAGGAGTTATTTACTATTCATAATAATCTATTCAACAAGCCTCCCTCTAATTTTGAAGTAATAGAATCTATAAATCAATATATTGAGTCCGAAAAATTAATTAAAAACTATAGATTTGAAGAAGCTGCCAAACTCCTAAATGAAGCTTTAATGGTATTTAACAAAAATCAGCAAAAAAAAATAGTTGTATCAATTTTACTCAAATTAAGAAAAATCGCAAAACTTTTAAATCACGACGATACAGCTCTTAACTACCTACAAAATGCACTAGGTGTTGGTAAATCTGGTGAAATTCCAATAGATTTTATTATAAGAATTCACCACAAACTAGGAATCACATATTATAAAAGAAAGGAATTTGAAGAGGCTTTAAATCATTTTAAAGTTATAAATAATTTTTTAGAAAATGAGGAAATTTCATTTGATAAAGAAGAATTCCTAGGCTCAGCATATCTCTATATTGGACTTATATTACTCGAAAAAGAGAAAATTGATGATTCTAAAATATATTTCAAGAATGCTTTTCAAATTGGAAACAAAAATTTAAAAGTAAAATTAAATTACTGCCTTCTTCGTGCTATTTACTATAAAAAACAAGGAAATTTAGTATTAACTCAGAAATTTTTGAAAGCAGGGTTGGATACAGTTGATTTTAATTTTGAAAACAAGGATGTTCTCAAACTTCTAATAGATATAACTCTTGAATCATCAGAATTCTATATTCATTATCGAAAAGATGCTAAAAAGGCTCATTCCCTGCTAAAGAATATTGAGAATCACATAACACTAAGAGAAATAAGTAATTTGAAGAGAGCAATAAGGTGGAATCTATTGATGAGTGATTTGTATAATACTTTTAGTGAAAATCGTGAAAAATCTCAGTTTTATCTTAAGCAAAGTCAGAAATTAAAAACTCAACTTCACACAATAGGAGTAAGTGATTAGAATAAAAGAATTTTCTTATCTTTTTCTTGAAAATTGAGCTCTTTTAGCTCCAATACTTTCTTTTTGACCTCCAAAGTTGCCTTTTACAATCCTTTGTAAATACAATTCTCGGAATCGCATTCTTGGAGGTTTTTTTTTAGTTGCGTTTACTCCCGTACGCTCAATCTTCGGAGTCTGCATCTTGACTTTTCTAGCCCTTCTAGTCAATCTAGAACGGGTTTCCAGCTTTAGTCAGACTCCCATGTGAACCTGGCATATTTTCTATAAACCTATATTATAATTTGTTTTGAATAATAATATAACAAATTTATAACTCTTAAATTTTGTCATCTTACCTACTTCTCTTAAAAATTGGTCTCCTATTTTTTATTAAAGTCCTTTATTCTATTTTTAATTATACTAAATTCTATAGTAAGAGTAATGAGAATATTCTATGTCTGATGAAAAAACTTATAATAATAATATAGATAAATTAGAGAAAAAAGAGGAAAAGATATTATATAGCAGTGATAAAATTGTGTGCTTTGCATGTGGAGAAAAGATACACAAAGATACGATAGCATGTCCTTATTGCAAAACTCCTA
>JAUWHL010000015.1 GCA_030605895.1 Promethearchaeota archaeon
GATTAAAGGTAAATATATTTTATACTAGATTAAATAGGTTTTACTTAATGTCATTAAACAAGTTAAACATGCTTGGAATGGAAGGTGTGATCTCAAATTATAAAGGAGGCCGCCACACAATACACCAGAAACACTGTATATTAGTGTTCCCTAATATAAAAACAAGAAAAGATGCTAATAAACTTATTGGGAGGACTGTCGTTTGGATTACTTCTACGGGTAAAGAATTAAAGGGAGTGATAACTCGGGCTCACGGAAATAATGGTGCGGTAAGAGCTCACTTTAAGAAAGCTGGTGTTCCAGGCCAAGCTTTAGGAACAAAAGTAAAAATAATTAAATAATAAATATTCAATCGATTCTTATTTTTCCATTAGTTATATCTGAATATTACATGATACGAGAATAATATAGCTTTTTTTATGTTTTGGCATTTCTTCTTCTTCTGATAAAGCGATTTTAAAGGTAATTTTTACCTCATTTGGTTGGGTTTAAGTATTAAAAATGTCAGAGCAAATATGTAGGTTTTGCCGTTCATATACGAAATTGGCTTATTATTGTGAAGAGTGTGGCTCTAGTTGTTGCTCTGAATGCCTCCATGAAAAAAAAGTGGATTTCTTTATTTGTCAGGATTGTAAATCTAGAAATATTCAAATTCTTGAGTCTGAAAATGAGAAAGTTTGCAAGGATTGTGGTAAGGATAATATTACTAAAGCTAATCAACTTCTGAAATCTTGCCCAAAATGTGATTCTCATCAAATAATTAATATCTATGAAAAAAAAGAAGAATTAGAAAAGAAATTTTTGGAATTAATTAAAAATTCACGTTCATTTATTCAACCTTTAAAAGAAATACTTGATAAATTGTATCTATATCAATCTAAAATTAAAGAGGTAAGAAATCCTCCTAGTAAATATTATCATTTTCCTCAAATGGAATCAGATTTATTAGATCTTTTTAAGTTATTTCTCTATATACAGAATGCTTTATTTGAAAAAATAAATATTCATTTTCACCAATTAAATCAAAATAAGGAATATTTCTTTAATATTTACCCTCAACCAAATTCAAATATAATAATCATAGAAGGTATACTTGAAAATTTATCAAGAAGTTTTAATGCCATAGAAGAGTTTATAAAAAACAACTTAAGCACTTTTAATGATAGTTTTGAAAACTTTGAAAAAAATTTACAATTTATTGGTAAGGTTAGTTATTATTTTAGCGAATACAAGAAATTGCTAAGACTTGCGGATGGGGAAAAACCGGTTTATGCGATTTTTGCCAAACTAACTAATGGATTAAATACCCAAGAAAAATTCAAGAAAGATAAAGGGATCTTATTTATTACTAATTTTGATCTATCATTTGTTCATGAGTATGGTGTAGTAAAAAAGAAGAAAGAATTAATATTTAAAGCCCCCGTCCAAGATTTAACAAGAATAAAGGAAAAAGGAAAAATTTTCAAAAAATTGTATATTGAATTCGCTTATGGAAAATATGAGTTTACACTACCTCCTAAATCTATTTCTAGAGTAATTGAATACATTCTTTTAGCCAGATCTTTTGACGAAACAACAATCTATGATGAGAAAACTGCAAAAAAACTTCAACAAATTAATCTTGATTTAAATGAGTTAATAAATTTCATTGAAGAGAGTATTAATTCTTTTTTTAGCATAAAATGCCAATATAATAAAAATTTTGAGAATACCTATAGTTATAATAAAGAATTGGCACCTCCTTTTGGTATGCACCCCAACAAAATGTCTAATATCACTTCCCGTGTTCCACCTCAATATATGCATCCCCAAAATAACGCTCAACCTTGGCCTAATTACACTGGTAATAGTAATTACTATCAAAAAAATAATAATTCACAATATTTCCAGCCTGGTTTTAATCAATCACCTCAATTTATTGATAATTCAATAAGACAAAACCTTCCTAAAAACAACTTCCTTTCACAAAATACGTTTAATCCAAATCAATATCAAAATTATAATCCCCAAAGAATGAATCCTGAAAATGAATTAATTAATAACTTAAATCGACGATATGAAAATCCAGAAAGAAATACTAATAATTACCTTTATGATGAAAATGATTATTTCTTAAATAATGAGGTTATGTTTCAGGATTATAATAGAAATCATTTATCTGATTTGTTCGATTCAGAATCTATTCCACGAGATAATTCTTATAAATACAAACGAAAGCTATTTAAAATAGATAAAGAAAAACATAAAAAAATGCTAGAGTTAAATAAAGAGAGATACAGTTTGAAAGAAACTCTGAAAAAGCTCGATGCTAAATTTGATCAAGGAATTATCTCTGAGGTGGATTATTTTAAGACTTTTAAGAACTTGACTAAAACTAAATACCTAATTGAAACAAAAATACAATCTCTTCAAGATAATCTCGAG
>JAUWHL010000022.1 GCA_030605895.1 Promethearchaeota archaeon
GAAAGTAAAAATAATAAAAAGGAGGAAGAATAATTTTGAAAAATGAAAGTATCCAAATTGTAAAAATCTTATTTAAAAATCCGTTAAGTTATTTTAAATTAGATACTCCTCAAGTTTATAAAAACATGACAGGTATTCCCATCATTGTTCAAGATGATAAATTTATTGATTTTATTAGCATAAAAGAAGCAGAAGAATTAGAATTAATAGATATTATTGAAACTGAATCTGTTGGTCAATTAGAAGTCATAAATAAAAGTGATAAACAAATATTAATTCCATTTGGAATGACCGTTCGCGGTGGAAAGCAGGATAGAACCATCTGGGAGCCAATTTTATTACCTATAGGAGGAAAACAAAATATTGTTAGTGAAAATCCAGGAACTGTTAAACAAAAATATACAATCCCTGCTAAATGTGTGGAACAATCGAGGTGGAATTATACTAAAAGTCGTGGATTTAAATCTTCAAGTACAAGACTTCACCCTAATGTTGCCTTTGAGGCAATCTCCGCAGCAGGTCAAGGAGCAGTATGGGATGAGATACAGTCCCATAGAACTGAGATGAATTACGCGCTCTCTGTTGCGCCTACTCAAAGTTATCTTGAAATGACAAAAGAATCTGAAAAACAAACTGGAGATTTTGTTAAGCATTTCAAAAATATAGAGAATCAATGTGGAATTGCTGTGTTTATTAACGGAGAATTTATAGGTATAGAATTTTATGCAAACCCAAAAGTATGGAAGACCATGAGCAAAGATATACTTAAAGCTTTTTCCATTGAAGCGTTAAGATTTAAAGATAAACCTAAGCGAAAAATTACTGAATTTCATGAAGCGCTTTTAAAAATTTTAGGAAGCTTAAATTTCGACTACTCTACTAAAGAGGGTATAGCTCTTGGTAATGTTGTAGAATTTAAATCTGATGATAATAAATGGCGTGGAATTACGTTAGTACATGATAAGAGTATAGCGCAATTTTATCTCGTTTCAAAACGAGGCGGTTATCAAGAGCGACCTCGTTCAAGTATACAATTTCAAACGGTCATCAATCAACGATATCACGTTTAAATTAAATATCTAATTTAAGCAACTTACACTTTTTTTTTAATATTTACATTTTGTTTTTCGTTATATCAGCACAGATTCTAAAAAGAGCATAAATTACTTTAACGTTTGAATCTAATATTTATTTGCTGAGATTGTTGTAAAGAAAAATTTAAAATAAATTTATTTAAAACTTAGACTTAAAATAAAAATTAACATATTGAATTATTGCATTTAGATGGTATATTTTCAGATTAGTCCTGTTGGATTTGATTGTGGATTTGATAAAAACAATTGCCAGAGATATCCCGATTTCTGTAAAGAATGTGTTAAAGAAAAGCTTCAGAAATTAGGTTTAAACCTCGATTATAATTTAAAATTCACGATAATTGATTCTGAAGAAAAACGAATCGAGATGTTTAAAGATTTAATTTGGCAAAAGTTTTTAGATGTTCTAAATATTAAACACATTTTATTGACGGCTAAAGATTCTGGATTACTAATTCTAGATTATCCGATTTCAGGATCAGGAGTAGATTCAGGATTATTGACGGGATTTATTCAAGCAAATATAACTTTTTCAGAATCTAGCACCACTTCAAATGGAACTTTAAATAATGAAGAAAGTTATCCTTTTTATGAGTTCCACTATGAAAAATTTAATATTTTACTAAAAAATCGAGAATTCATTAGAATTTGTTTGGTGTTAGATCATAAAGCTTCTGATAGTTTGAAAAATCTTGTAACCGAATTTTTAAATGAATATGAATCAAGATATTTGGATAAATTAGAAAGATTTATTAATACTCGGAAGCTTGAGTTCAAAGATACGATTGAATTCATCATTGATACTTTCAATATTAAATTAGTATTCCCTATGACATTGACCCATACATTTTTACCAGATACTTTAGAAGCAATCAAAAAAAATCCTATACAAAAGGCCATCATAGATTTTGCTAAACAATTATTAACCTCAAAACAGTTCTTTTTTATTATTAATTTAATTGATGAAGTTCAAAAAATTGTGCACATTGATTCTAACATTATTCTCTATGAAATTTATCAGCTTTTGGAGCAAAAATATATATTTCCAACCACAATTGAAATAGCAGAAGATAAAATACTAAGATTTCATGAATCAGAAGCAACGAGATTAGCTAATAATGAACTAATCTCTCCAATCATCGCTAATGATGATGCAATAAACGATCTAAAAGAAAAAGCTAAATATATGAGTGAAGAAGAAGTTAAAAAAGCAATTACTACTTATATTAAAAAAGCTGAAACTGCTGAAAAAGCTTTAATATTGAAGGAAGCTCTAAGAGAATATGAGAAAGCTCTTTTTTTAGCAACAGGCTTTGATTTCAAAGATGAGATTGGGCGAATATCATTTTTAGTTCTAGAACTCGATAAAAGAATTAAAGAAATGGATCTAGATTATGCTATAAACGCAGCAGAAAAAGCTGAGAAAAGAAAAGACTACATAAATGCCATTAATTACTATAAACAAGGATTAAAAATTCTTAAAGAAGTGCAAGAATTTAATGGAAATGAATCTAGAATTAAAAAATTAAAAAAGAAGATTGTAAATCTCCAAAAGCACTTATAAGTTAATTCCTTCATTTAGTGCTGTTAAGTTCATTTCTAAAGCATCCCCTGAAAAAAGTTGTATCATAGATTCTTCGATAATTGATCTGTTTAAAGGAAGAAATCTTAGAATGTAGCCTAATATCGCAGTATTCATAGTTTTCAGATTGCCAGTATATTTTACAGCAATTTCCTTAGCAGGAATAAAATGAATATTATCAGAATTTTCATATAGAATTTCTAATAGATCCTTTAAAGAGGGGTATTCTATACCAATTTCATGTTTCTCATAAGTAGATATTATTAAATTAGTACTTTTATCAGGTTTAGCATGTTTTAACACATCCAATATTGTACTCTCTTCTAAAGCGATTATCATATCAGCTGATCCTATCATTGGTATTGGAGCATGAAGTCTATCTCCAAATCGAAGGAAACATGTCACTTTTCCCCCTCTCTGACTAAGACCATGAGTTTCAGAAGTCATGACTTTATATCCCTCAGTTATTAAAGCATTACCTAAAATCTCTAACAGTCTGATTAAACCTTGTCCACCTAAACCAGTAACTACTATAGTATAACTATCAATATTCATTATTACTCCTCCATTTTAATTGCGTTATTTGGGCAAATTTCTTCACAAATACCGCAACCTAAGCATAAATTTGGATCAATATAGGCATAATCTTCTCTTGAATCAATAGCAGGACATTGAAATTTACTAAAACATATACCACAATTATCACATAAGTGAGTATTAATATATCTTATAACTGGTGCTTGCCTTTTATTAGTTTTTTGAATGCATTCGTCTTTAATTACGATAACGTGTAAATTTCTATTTTCTATGACATCTAGTCCTTTTTCATAAATGAGTTTTCTTAACTTTGTTAAATATTTCTCATCATAACCTTCATTATGCTTAATTACATTAATATAAGCTCCTGTTCCGTGTAAAAAATCTTCTAAATTTATAGCTTTCTTAGAGCTTCCTTCCTTATAGTAGCGAGTATCGCTCCCAGGATGTGGTTGTTGTCCTGTCATCCCGATCCACCCATTATCTAATATTAATACCAAAATTGGAGCTTTATTGTAGACTCCATTTAAAAGTGCAGGTATTCCAGAATGAAAAAAAGTTCCATCTCCAATAATTGCTATACTTAGACTTCCACTTGTTTGAGCAACTCCTTGGGCTAAGGCTATACTAGACCCCATACAATACTTAACATTAGCAAAAGAAAAAGGAGGTAACGCTAAAAGTGTATAACACCCAATATCTTGGAAAAAATAAACTTCCTTTCCGGTATCTGATTTGATTTTATTAACTGCTTTTTGTAGTGCATATCCAGTTGTTCTATGAGGACATCCTGCACATAATATAGGGTTTCTCGCTAATCCCTTATATTTTTTTTTATTAATTAAGTTCAAATCTATTATTGGTTTTAAATTTGTTATTCTTGTTAACGCTAAAGCAACTTTAGTAGGGTTTAATTCTCCTACCATAAGTAGCATTGTATTTTCTTTAGAGTAAGAGAAAGGATCTTTTCCGTGAATTTTCACATTAAGCTTATTTTTTTGAGCGATTGCTAATATTTGGGTTTCGATATAGGTATCATTTTCTTCAATAACAAATATCTGTTTAAATTGCCTTAGAAATGCTACTATTTTTCTTTCTGGAAGTGGATTTATAAAACCGATCTTAAGTATTGGTGCTTTAAATTCCAGAAAATCTAACGCTTCACATATATAACTATATGATACACCACTCGTAATTATCCCTAAATCAAAATCATTTTTTGCATTCTCGTTTTCAATTTTGTTCAATGAGCTGTTCTCTGACATTTCTAATGCTCTATTCAACCTGTTGTATATATGGTCTTCTTTCAGCTTCAAAAAATAAAGTCTTAAAGCAACATTAATTTCTTTTGATAAATCAAAATTGTCTTTGATCTCTGATGTTTTTATTTCTCCAATTACTACATTACTTCTGGCATGAGAAATCATCGTAACGGTCCTTAATATTACTGGAAGTTTCAATTCTCTTGATATTTTAAATGCTTCTTTGGTAAATTCTAGACATTCTTGAGGATTGCTGGGTTCTAATGCAGGAATTTTAAAAATTTTTAAGAAATACCGTGAATCCATTTCTACAGCACTCGAATGTTGTTGAGGATCATCTGCAACTAAAATAACCATCGCGGAATTCTTATTCTTTGGACATGTAGTTGCAAGAGCAAATAATGGATCAGAAGCAACATTCAATCCCACATTTTTCATCCCTACCATAGCTGCTGCTCCTCTAGCATAAGCTGAGCCTGCAACTTCCATCGCTACTTTTTCATTAATGCTGCTTTCTACCCATTTCATTCCTACTTCTTTGTAAATTTCCATGAAAGTTTCTCCAACTTCTGAGCTGGGTGTGCCTGGATAATAAGTGTAGACATCAATACCGCTTTCTAAAGCACCACGAACAATCGCTTCATTTCCAAGAAAGAACTTCTCTTCCCCCTTTCTTCCTTTAACAATTTTATTATAACTCATTGTCCTATGAAATTAAATTCTTCATTAGTATGTTAACATAAATTTTCTTTGCAATAAATCTTTATAATTTTCTTTAAAATGAAAATGAGGAAGTTAAATGTTTAACTTGCAGAGCTCAATCACCCCTATTCAAAAAGAATTTATGAATATAATAAATTTTTGAATTTGTTTGAATAATTATTTTATTAATTTTAACCGTTTATGAAAAAAAATCATTAAAACTCTTTTAAAGAATCATATGAACTTTTATACAATTGAACTATATTTTTCAAATATATTAAATAAATTTAATCAAATGTGAAAAAAATGTTGTGGGTAACAAGAGATTATGTACATATAGATAGAGTAGCTAGTCCCTGGTTAATTAAAAGATTTGTTGATAAACGTGCTCAATTTATTTTTCTCCCTCGCGATGAAATATCTGATTTTGTGGCGAAGACGTCCGCAATCCCATTTGATACCGGTGGTATAGGAGTAGAACTTGATCATCATGTTTGTAATGATGAAAAACATTGCACTTTTGACGCTATTATAGAAAAATATAAGCTAGAAAATGATGAAGCTTTGCAAAGGCTTAGAAAAATAGTTAGAGCAGCTGATACTGGCGGGATAAATGAAGAACCTCTCGCATGGGCTTTAGAAGTTATAGCAGTTGGAACACCGTTTTTAGTAGATTCGGATCATGAAGCATTAGAACAAGAATTTCCTGTATATGATGCCGTATACGCATATTTCCAACAACAAATAATTCGCGAAAAATTTAAAGATGAAATAGAGAAACTGAAATCTCGAGGCGAGAGACAATCATTCATAAAACAAAAATTGCATAAATCAAAATAAATAGAAGGAAATAGTATGAAATGGGTAACACGAAGCAAACCACACGTTGATCGTTGTTCCTCTCTATGGCTTATCAAAAATTTCGTTGATTCTGAAGCAGAATTTGCTTTTGTTTCAC
>JAUWHL010000117.1 GCA_030605895.1 Promethearchaeota archaeon
ATTAGAAGAAATCAATGGAAAAGAAATTAAAGATGAAGATTTAAGAGAAAGTATCAAAAAATGTAATATCTTTAAGAAAAAATTATTAGAGTTTAGTTTTTTACATATTAAAGGATCAGAAAAGATAAAAATCCTTCAAAAAGCAATGTTATATGGTCCCTTTTTTTTACCTGAATTAGAGTCTTATTTTGAAAAGAGTCTAGATAATCAAACTCAAAATACTTCTGATTCAAAAGAAATTTTAATAACAGGTGGATCTGTCTTTATAAATGATTACTTAATTGATTTAATAGAAGAAGGAGGAGGAAATATAATTTTTTTTGACTCTTGGATAGGAAATAACTATTATTCCCAAATTATTGAAAGTGACATCTTAGATTCAATAAAAAATCCTTATGATATATTAGTTCACCGTTTTAAGAATAATTTATTTGGAGATCATTCAGTTCCCAATTTTTTAGATAACAAATTAATTCAAATAGAAAAGATTTACCAAGATCATTTAAAGAAAACAGGAAGAAAGTTAGGAATTATAAATCATATTATAAAATTCTGTGATCACATTTCTATTATGTCTTCACATTTAAAAAATAGATTACAAGAAAAAGGGATTCAAGTTTTAAATTTAGAAAGAGATTATTCAAGAGCCATTCGTGGTCAGCTAACTACAAGGATTGAAGCATTTTTGGAGATGATATAAAGAATGAGTCTTATAGCTGATGAGATTGTTAGATTTAGTTCTGTGTTAAGAATTTCGTATAATCTTCTAACAGGTAGAGATTATTTAAAAAGAAAGAAATTTCGAGAAAAAAAGAAATTAATTTCAGTAGCATTACCATTTTCTGATTTAGTTTATGGATTTCCTAATTTAGTTCCTGCCTTTCCAATTAGAACACATGTTTTTAAAATGCATAGATATTTAACTTACTTAGGTTCTGCATCAAGCATTTTCGGTTGGAATAATGTTTCCAATTTCTTAGGTTTTGTAAAAAACCTTGGTATTGGAGATGTAAGTAAAATTATTGATGAAATAATTGATAATGTAATAGATACTGTAAATTATAAATATAATGAAATGTACGACATAGGAATCGAAAGTGGTGTTCCAACTGATTTTTGTTATGGAATAAAATCACTCTATGGAATGCATGTTTCAAAAGGAAAGAATTATGATGCTAATTTAAATTATACCATTCGATGTAGTGCTTGGAATAAATATTTAGAATCCTTAAAAACAATTGAAAATCCTGCAAAACAAATTTGGATTGATATTCCTCCAAGAAATATTGGAAATGCATCAGAATTGCTAACAGAGAATCTTTATGATGCTATTAGAGAATTAGAAAAGATAAGTGGGAATAGCTATGATAGAAACATTCTACGGAATCATTTTCAAGTTGCTAATGATATAAGAAAATATTATAAAACAGTCTTATATGAAATAAGCACATCTGATTTTTATCCTTGTAATCCTGCTACTTTTAGTGAAATATTAGTGATACTAAACAATAGTTTTCAGGATTATAACTCTAATGCAAATCGGTATAGGGATAATATGGCATCATTAGTAAAGGAAATGAAAGAGAGAATTAGAAATAAAATTGGTATGGATGTCAGTAATATGCCCCGAATTTTAATTACTCCTATGTTTGGTGGGTGGGAACCAAAAAGTCATGAACTAATTTATGAATTAGGAGGTCGGGCATTATATGCTGATTGGGATATATTATTATTTTTAGAAGATATTCCTATTAACAAAATTTCTGATCCCGTCGAAGCCTATGCTCAGTATTTAATGAATGCGACGACGAATGGAATTGGATGCGATAACGATACTTTATCAGATTCATATTTGAGGGTAGCAAAAAAACTTAATGCTGATGGTCTTGTTTTTATTCAACTTTTTGGTTGCCATTCAGTATCTAATTGTTTCTCAATGTTAAAAGAAAAAATTCGTCGAGAACTTGAAATCCCTAGTATTTCTCTCACTTTCAATAAAATTGGAGAAAATGTAGAGCAAGTAAAAACTCGGCTGGGTGCCTTTATGGAAATGTTCAGATAAGAGAATTAATTTACAACCTGAACAGCTTCAGTTAAAAGAGCAGTTCCTGTGGCTATGGCAAGACTTCCTGTACTAAATTAATCCCTATTAAAATAAAATTAGGAAAAAAAAAAGAAAAACATAAGATTTTATGATGGTAAATTATGAATGTTTATAATATCCTCAAATATTTTATTAGAATGATTGATTAATTTACAAAATAGCAAAATAATTATTTTTCCTGTTTTGGAGAAAATATAAAAATGAGTATTTATGCGGATGATGTTGTAAACTTTACTTCAGTACTAAAGATAGCATATAACTTCT
Organism: Promethearchaeota archaeon; assembly: GCA_030605895.1. GTDB lineage: Archaea > Asgardarchaeota > Lokiarchaeia > Sigyniarchaeales > SOKP01 > Loki-b32. The sequence goes on from JAUWHL010000117.1 coordinate 2,369, forward strand.
TAACGGGAAGAGATTATTTACAAAAAAAGAAATCAAAAGAAAGGAAGACATTAATTTCTGTAGCATCTGGTTTTCCTGATTTGGTGTTTGCAGCAGATTCGATCCCTGTTTTTCCAATTCGTATGGAAAAGTTCAAACTGAATCTATACTTACTTGCTCTAAATTCTGCTACAAGCCTTTTTGGCTGGAATCTTACAACTAAATTATTAGGAATAGCAAGACAAGTAGATTTTTTAAAGATAGTAGATACTGTTTTAAATGATGTGATTAATTCTATCAATACAAGATATAATCTCTTACATGATTTAGCAATTCAAAAGAACGTATCAACAGAATATTGCTTTGGCGTTAAAAGTATTTATGGAATGCATGTTTCAGAAGCAAATAATTGTGATTATTCTTTAAATTTTACTATACGGTGTAACAAATTTAATAAATATCTAAAATCACTAAGAGCACTAATTCCAAATCAAATTTGGGTTGAAATTCCTTCAATGGATAAAGAAAATGAGGAAAAAACATTAGAAATCATGGTAAATAATCTAAAAAAAACGATTACAGAATTAGAAAATATCACAGGCAATGTGGTTAATGATAACAGTTTAAAAAAACAATTTCGGATTGGAAATCAAGTAAAAAGATATTATAAAACAATTATTCATGACATTAGCACATCGGATTTTTATCCTTGTAATCCTGCTACTTTTGCAGAAATCCTAGCGTTATTAACAATATCATTCCAAGATTATAATTCTAATGCTCAAAGATATTTGGAGAATATCAGCCAATTAGTGAAAGAGATGAGAGATCGAATAAATAAAGGTGTTGGAATGGACGTTTCTAACAGACCAAGAATTTTATTAACTCCAATATTCAATGGTTGGGAACCAGAAGCTCAAGAAATAATATATAATTTAGGAGGAAGAGTTATTTATTCAGATTGGGATTTACTTGGATTATTAGAAGAAATTTCTGTTTCAAAGGATTCTGATCCAATTGAAGAATATGCTCGATTCCTTTTAAATAGCTCAAAAAAAGGATTATTTTGCCTAAATAATTGCGAACTATTAATCAATTCTTATCAAAAATATACAAAAAAAACGAAAGTTGATGGCCTTATAATTAATCAACTTGCTGATTGCCATATAAATTCCAAATGTTATGATTTAATGAAAAATAAAATCAGGACTGAACTTAGAATACCTTCAATAGGAATTGAATTTAAGAAGATAGGAGAAAATGTAGATCAAGTAAAAACTCGGCTGGGATCTTTTATGGAATTATTTAGTTAAATTAAAAGAATTACATACCAAAAAAGTCAGATGGCTTTAGTAAGTGCTGATCTTCTTCGTCTTTCTCCTTTTTTGCTTTTTCATGGGGATCTACCCATTCTGGTTCTCCACTAGATGCTGCTTTTGCACCACCAGGGGCTTTTAATCCAGCTGGTCTTAAATTAATATCGGCTGATATAGCTTCTGGTTGTTGGCCTACAGCAATTGGTGCCGCTGGTACATAAGTAATTCCTCCGGCTTTTAAAACTTTTAATTCACTTAATACTTTCTCTAAATTCATTGTTTGTACGCTTTTGTTCATTGTATCCATTATTTCTTTTAGTGATTTAGATGTTTCTCTTAATCCCTTTGGATTAATTCCTGTCAACAATGAATCTAAATTGGCGCTTATGCTATCATTTAATTCTTTTAAGGAATCTAAGACAGTGCTCCAGTGTTTATTCATTTGAGATTCAATAGCGCTTATCATTTTAATTGTTTCGTTCATAAAATTGACATGTGCCTCATAACGCTCCTCATCCTTAGCCCGAAGGTCCGAGATGAGCATTATTAATTTCCGTAGAGCTTCTTTTTCTTCACTCATTTTTTACCAAAAATATATTATTTTTTCTATTATAATCATGATTATAAATAAATTTATATGTATGTATATAAATAAACGAATCCATTATAATTCTATTAATTTATTTGAATAGTATTAAGAGAAAGGTTAAAATGACAATTAATGCTTCAGAATGGATTAAAAATCCAAAAATCTATGAAATTAATACCTGGTCTTGGCTTCATTCTTTATCTGAAATTTATAATAGCTCAATTAATTTAGATAACATTCCAGATGAAGTTTTTAATGAAGTCATAAAATATTTTGATGCTGTTTGGCTTATGGGTGTTTGGGAAAGAAGCCCTGCTAGCAAAAAGATAGCTCTTGAACATCCAGATCTACAGAAAGAGTATCATAAAGCTTTATATGATTTTAAGGATGAAGATGTTGTAGGATCTCCATATTCCGTTTACTATTATCATGTAGATAATAATATTGGTGGAATTGATGGGTTAAAAAGTTTCAGAAAGAGACTAGCTCAAAGAGATATCAAGTTAATACTAGATTACGTCCCCAATCATGTTTCTGTTGATTCTTTATGGACATTTGAATCAGATCTATTTATTGAGGGAAATGTAGATGATTTAATGTCTCATCCATATGATTTTTTTAGTATTGGAGAAAAAGTATTTGCATATGGACGAGATCCAAGTTTTCCTCCTTGGACAGATACTATACAGATTAATGCCTTTTCAGAAACAGCCCGCCAAAAAACAATTAACACTCTATTAAATATTGCTGACCTCTGTGATGGAGTTAGATGTGATATGGCAATGTTAATGACAAATAATGTATTTAGTAGAACTTGGGGTGAAAGAGCGGGTTCTACTCCAGATAAAGAGTTTTGGAAAGAAATAATTCCTGCTGTAAAAGAAAAATATCCAAATTTTTTATTTATAGCAGAAGTCTATTGGGATATGGAATGGGAACTTCAACAACAAGGTTTTGATTTCTGTTATGATAAAAGATTGTATGAACGATTAGCTCATGAAAATGCTAATACAATTAGAGATCACCTCAATGCAGAATGGAAATATCAAAGTAAGCTAATACGTTTTATTGAAAATCACGATGAGATGAGAACTTTAGAAAAATTTGGTGAAGAAAAATCTAAAGCTGCAGCTATTATAGCATTAACTTTACCTGGAGCAAGATTAGTATATGAGGGTCAAACTCGTGGGAATAGGATAAAATTACCCGTTCAATTAGGAAGAAATCCTTTTGAAGAATCTAATAAAGATGTTTTTGAGTTTTATCAAGATTTATTAAGATCCATCCCTGGAAGAGAATATGGAGAAGGTAGTTGGTCTCTTTGTAAATCAACATTAGTAAAGTCGAATGATTCTTCATTTTCAAACATTATTTCTTATTTATGGTGGGTTAATGAGAATTATCGCCTTATTGTAGTTAATTATAGTCCAAATCCTTCAAAAGCTCATATAAAAATAAGTCCTTTTCATTTCGATACTAATAGATGGTTATTCACTGATTTATTAGAACAGAAATCTTATATTTATAATGGAGATGATTTGTATAAATATGGTCTATATGTTGAATTGAATGGTTGGGAAGGGCATATTTTTAATATTAAAAAAGAAAGTAATTAGAGAGAATTTAAAAAAAAAAAAAACTGTTTTTGCTCAGTTAATAGGTTGATCTAAACTTCCTAAATAAGTTTTATTAGGAGTTAGAAATTTATTTTATTAAAAAAAAGAAATTTTACCGAGAAAAGAGAGGAATTTATATGACAAATAATAAAAACTCCTTAATTAGTGCTTTAATTGAAAAAGGAGTCAAAATACCGAATCCTTTATCTGTTGAGATAGGCGAGGATGTAAATATTAATCTGATATCATCTGACGATGTTACAATACACTCTGGTTGTAAAATTTTTGGCAAAAAGACGCTTATCATGCAGGGGGTTAAGCTGGGCAGTAGGTCTCCGGTTACTATTAAAAATTGTCAATTAGGAAGAAATGTTGAATTAAAAGGGGGTTATTTTGAGGAATCAACGTTTCTGGATTCTGCGAATATGGGTGATGGGGCTGAAGTCCGAGCAGGCTGTTTATTGGAAGAGGAATCTAATGGTGCTCATACTGTTGGTCTAAAACAAACAATTCTATTTCCTTTTGTTACATTAGGAAGCATTATTAATTTTTGTGATATTTTAATGGCCGGAGGAACAAGCAGAACAAATCATAGTGAGGTAGGTAGTTCGTATATTCATTTTAATTACACTCCTAATCAGGATAAAGCAACCGCATCTTTAATTGGAGATGTTTCACATGGAGTAATGCTCAATCAACCACCTATCTTTTTAGGAGGTCAAGGTGGATTAGTAGGACCAAGTCGGATAGGATATAATACAGTAATTGCAGCAGGAGTTATTTACCGCGGAGATTGTCCTCAAGGTCATAAGCTTTTAATGGGTAAAGAGTCTAAAAAAGAGGATGTGGATTTCTACCCCGGACTATATAGGAGTGTTAAAAAAAGAGTGATAAATTGTATTGAATATATCGCAAATATAATAGCTCTTATACAATGGTACAAAATGGTACGTTCTAATTTTTATCAAGGAAGTGAAATGGAAAAATTACTTTATAAGGGTGCTGTAGAAAAGCTTGAGATTATTTACAATGAGAGAGTTAAAAGATTTAAAGCACTAGCTAATAAGATGGAAAAATCTATAGAATTATATAAATCAATTATGGGTAATAAAGCGTCAGAAGAGCTGATAAATCAAAAAAGAGAGCTTTTTGAGAATATTCAAAAAATAGAGGATGGTTTCAGTGAGTGTTTGTCATATTCTGGGGATGAGAAAAAGAGAGATGAATTCTTAAATAATATAGATACAACAAGTAAGGACTATATTAATGTAATAAAAAATTTGAATAAACATAATTTTGAAATTGGAAATTCTTGGCTTTTAAGCATAATTGAAAAAACACGAAGTACAATAATAAAATATCTTCCATCTTTTATTCAATAATCATTTTTTCGTTTAAAACGACTTTTATTGATTCAGACATAGAAGTTAATGAACAGTAACAGTTTTTGAAAGATTAAGTGGTTTATCTGGGTCTAATCCGTGAAGTAGAGAGGCATAATATGCTAACAATTGTAAAGCTGGAGTAAATGTTATTGGACTGAAGATATTATGATATTTATCTCCCGGTTGGGGTATTTTAATTGTTAAATCACTTAATTCCGAAATAGTTTTATCACTTTCAACTACAAGAGAAATTATTTTACCCCCTCTTGCCTTAAATTCCATAACATTTCCAATTAACCTTTGATATGTCTCATCTGGAGGGGCTATAAATACAATAGGAAACCCTTCTCTAACTAAAGAAATTGGTCCATGCTTAGCATGTGCTGCCGAATAACCTTCGATAAAACGGCAAGCGACTTCCTTTAGTTTTAAACCTCCTTCCTTTGCAGTAGCGATTGATATTCCCCTTGCTAAAAAGAAAAATTGTGCACTTTTTTCTAACGTGTTTACGATATTTTTAATCTCATTGATATTTTCATTCAAAAAATTCTCAATAATTTGAGGGGTTGATTTTAAAGCCATTTCATACTTTTCAATATCAGATTCTAATTCAACTTTTCTTAGTTTTGCAATTTCTAATGCTATTAAAGCTAAAGTAAGTACCTGAGTACAATAAGTCTTAGTCGCTGCCACCCCAATCTCTGGTCCTGCCTGAGTTACTATCACATCATCTGAATATCTGGTAAGGGTGGATCCCACCACATTTGTAATTGTTAGTATTTTTATATTTTTTTTAGTTTTTGCCCATCTAATTGCTTCAATTGTATCAATTGTTTCACCTGATTGTGAGAGTGCAATTATAACGGAATTATTTTTTAATGAATTAGACAATTGTGTTTGGAATTCAGAACATTCAATTGCTTGAATGTATTTACCTAAAAATCTCGAAACAATAAATTTTCCAGCTAAAGAAGCGTAAAATGATGTTCCTGCCGCGGTAATATAGATATTCTCTGCTGACCATAAAATATATGCAAAGATTCGTAAAGTATCTTTAGAAATTTTCAGAGTCCTTCTCATTGCAGTTGGCTCTTCATAAATTTCTTTTAGCATAAAATGTTTATAGCCTCCTTTTTCTGCTGCATCAATATTCCATTCAATTATTTGCAATTCCTTATCAATTTTTTTATCATTTTTAATATCATAGAATTCAGCTTCCCCTGCTTTTAGAACAGCAAGTTCATCATCTTCCATAATATAACACTTTCTTGTTAATGGTAAAAAAGCAGGAATATCCGAGGCTAAATACGTAGTCTTCCCTTCTTCTATTCCAATTACTAAAGGAGATTCTTTTCTAACAACAATAATTAAGTCCGGGTTATCAACATGACAAACCGCCAGCCCATATGCTCCTTTACATAATTTCAATGCTTCAACTACTGAATCTTTGAAATTTAAGCCTTCTTTCAATTTATTTTCAATTAAATGAGGAATTACTTCTGTATCTGTCTCTGATTTAAAGACATGACCTTCTTGCGTAAGTTCTTTTCTTAATTCTATAAAATTGTCAATTATACCGTTATGAACAACTGCAATTTTATTAGAGCAATCTGTATGTGGATGACTATTGATTTTAGTGGGTGCTCCATGAGTCGCCCACCTTGTATGTGCAAGGGCAAGTTTAGAGTCATTTGGGATTTCTGCTAAATTTATTTTTTTTTGAATTTCATCAATTTTTCCTGAATCTTTTTTAATAAATAATTTAGAATTAGATAAAGAAACTATTCCACATGAATCATATCCTCGATATTCTAAACGCTTAATTCCTTCAAGAACAA
>JAUWHL010000170.1 GCA_030605895.1 Promethearchaeota archaeon
ATATCATCAAGGTTAGTAAAAATTGCACCACCAGTAGCTTTTGCGAGTTTTTCAATATCAGATTTCTTTACTCGTCTTATTGCCATGATACCAGCTTTAGAAAGGAAATGTTGAGCCATATCATCAATTCCTTTTTGACAAATTACGATATTTGCTCCAGAATTTTTGATTTTATCAACCATAGTTCTTAGCATACGTTCTTCTTCATCTAAGAATTGCTGGATTTGTTCAGGGCTAGTAATTTGAAGTTTGGTATCAAATTCAGTTTTTTCAATTTCTATTGCGCTTTGCAATAGCAAAATTTTTGCGTCGCTAACACTCTTTGGCATTCCAGGGCTTACAACTTCTTTATCTAGGATAATACCTTTAATTAATCCGGTATCATCGATTGAATCTCCTTCTTTCTTCTGAATCTGGACTTTATCAATGTCAGCAACCCAGGTTCCATCTTCTTTTTTCTCGGCAACAGCTTTTATAGCATCCATACAAATTTGAGCTAACATTTCTCTTGATTCTGAAACAATTTTACTGGACATACAAGTCATAGCAGCGTTTTTTAATCCTTCTTCATCTTCAATACCACTTTTTATGGATATTCCATCAAGAATCTCAACTGCTTTATCGGCAGCTTTCCTGAAACCCTCAGTTATCACTGTTGGATGTATTTTCTGTTCTAAAAGTTTCTTAGCTCGTTTTAGAAGTTCTCCTGCAAAAATAACTGATGTTGTAGTTCCATCTCCAACTTCTGAGTCTTGAGTTTTTGCTATCTCAACCATCATTTTAGCAGCAGGATGTTGTACATCAATCTCTTTTAAGATTGTTGCACCATCGTTTGTAATAACCACGTCACCAAATTGATCTACAAGCATTTTATCCATACCTCTAGGTCCAAGTGATGTCCTCACAGCTTCAGCAATCACAATTGCGGCAGCGATATTATTTTGCATTGCATCTCTACCACGTGTTCGTTCAGTACCTTCCTTCATTATTAATATAGGTGTTCCGCCTAATTGTGCCATAATTTTTCACTTTTTGTTAATTTAATTATTGAATAATTTTTTTGAAATAGTATTTTATTTATATAGATCTCTAAGTCATAAAATTAAAAAAGTTTACGAATTTAGAAATTTAGAATTTAAATCACCCCGGTATTATGATTATTCAATTTTGAATTAGGTGATTTAATTAAGAATTAACCAAAAAATTCTATTTGATAAATTTATAAAAGGATTAGTTTTCTTGTGATGGTTTTATTTAGTTAGTTCTCTTCTTTTTAATCGCAGATCTTTTCCACGACATCTACGGCATTTCGTTGCTCTTAGAGGATTAAGTGCACCACAACGCCTACAAACAGTTTTTTCTAGGAGATGGTATCTTGCTATACGTCTTTTGGTTGGGTCATCAATCGGGGACATTTTTTCTCAGTTTCTGTTTTCGTATTGTTTTTTAAGACCTAGCTTAGATTTTAATAATAATGAGAATATCATCTAAAACGCATGATTCAAAATAAAATTTTTGTTTAGAATATTGGAAAATATGATAAAATTAAAATTCTATGAATAATAGATCTACTCATACTTTACATTATGCCGGATTAGTTGAGTTAATATGCCAAGAGAAATTTTTGATGAAGAAAAGTTTAATGAGATCTCTGAGTATACAATTCATTGTCGGGTTAAGCGTTTAAAAGATACAGTAAAATTAAAATTAAGAACCAAGAAAATACTTTATACTTTTAAAGTGGATCCGATGACAGCAGAAAGATTATTAAGAGATATTAGCTGTGATATTATCGAAATATAAAATGTCTTTTTATTAATTCCTTTTGTATTATTTCACTTATTAAATTAGAGAGTTGATTATTCCAAGGTATAAGAAAAATTTCCTTGAAATAAAGTTTTTTTTCATTTAATCTTCATTTTATGAAAAAGATAATTATAAATTATTTTACAGTTTTTTTATTGTTATAATAGATAATCGTTAAGTTATTTTAAAGATGATACAGGCGTTATATATCTTTCAGAGTAATACAAAGGATCTTATGTACAATAAGAATTTTCAAAGTGATGAAAAATTAGAAATGTTTGATTCTTTTTTTTCTGCTTTACAAACTTTTGTTTCAGAACTCACTGAAAGTAGTTCCGAATCATTGAATACTATTGAATTAGGTGAATATTTCGTTTTAATTACGCGGATACTGGAAACGTTATCTGATTTAGTTATTATTACTGATAAGCAAGATATAAAAGATGTCCAAAAATTAATCCCTAAAATAATTAAAATTGTCCTGAGTCATCAAGATTTGTTTATTAACTGGGACCGTAAACCAGAAAAGCTTGAGATGTTTGATTTAAAAATTATTCAACTAATTTTTTCAGATAAAAAATTAATTTCTGGATCATCTCTGACTACTGACCAAAGTACAATTTTAAAATCAATATGGGAACAAAAAGGTAGTTTATCTGAACAGTTAAGAGAAGATATGTTAAAAGAAAGGGAGGACTTAGAAGTAAAATATTCAACTGAAGAGAATTTTCTTAAAAAGTATGAGTTATCAAAGAATTTAATTGAGATCTCTGAAAAACTTCGAGATGATGAGAAATTTATAGAATACCAAACAGAATCTAAATCTCTTAAAGATGAAATAAAAGATAGAAAATTAAGGTTAAAGTATTATTTAGATAGAGTAAAAGAATCATTGAACTATTCTAAATATGCGGAGACTTATTCTTATCTTTATTCATTCTGTTTAAAACTTGCAAATTTTGCTGATCCCCAACTTATCTCAAAATATAAAACCCTGGCAAAAACATTACTTAACCGAAGTAAAGTACCTAAAGAAGAATTTAGACGAGTAAAGGATGAAATTTCAATGATAGAGAAAGAGATTAATGAACATTTAACATTAAAAATATAATTCCCTTTGGTAAATTTACAAATCAAACAATTTTAGTATTTGACCGCCTATAATTCAAAGAATTTTTTGAATATCGGGATAGAGCCTTTTTAAAATATAACATATAAGAGATCTTATCAAAAAATTAATTAACCATTTTTAATAGAGATCAATCACAATACAATTTATCAAAAAGATATAATAGAATAAACTTAAAGTTTAGATAATCATTCTGGTTTAATATAAATGAAGGTTCTTCCAGCAGATAAGACTATTTATAATCTTTACTAATATTAGTGATTTATAATAATATTACAAAAATAATTAGGGAATAAAATTTTTAATTTCTTTTTTCAACCATCCTATTAAATGCGGTTTTTAAGGCTTATAATTGAAAAATTTTTCTTAATTAGTTAGTCTTAATAATAAATATTAATTTTTTAAGATTGCTAAGGGAGAATCTCGAAAATGGTATAGTTAGTGAATTTTTGAAGAATAATTATAGAACACCGAGTATAATATAGATTAATAAAAGAGATTCTCAATAAAAGAATATTATTTTTATTTCAGAAATTAATCCCTTATATTTTTAAATTATCATTTACTGCTAATTTCTTCCAATTTTCTACTGCCATTAATATTAAATCAAATGGATTTATTTTATTACTCTCGATTTTTTTTAGTATTTCTTTATGCTCCAGAGTATCAGATAGATAATAAAATGGACAACGATATTCTTTCAGACTTTTAATTATTTCTTTAAAAATAACCATTGACGAGCTTCTTAATTCCTTTAATATACTTTTATTAAAACAAATTAGACATAAAGGTATCCAGCGTATAAATTCATAATCTTCAAAAAATCTATGTGATATTTCCTTGAAACCATTTAAG
>JAUWHL010000156.1 GCA_030605895.1 Promethearchaeota archaeon
GGACCAGTAGCATCACCAGGAGTCTCAACTCCATATCCAACACCCCATCGACCAGGATAAGCTGTAACTGTAGCATTAACTTCTGCTGAAAGGGAAGCAGAAGTTATTATATATTCTGACATATTATCAGACATAGTTATATTTCTGTCCCAATGTATACTTGGAAATTGATCTGGAGAATCATCTCTCCATTGGTGAGAAACATAACAACCTTCAGTTGTTATGTCAAAATCATCAGGAGTCTGTGGAAATTCTGGATTTGTAACATTTTTCCAATCTGCACTTGTTGGTATACCCGAAATATCTGAAAATGTTTTATTTTCTCCTATAATCGTATAATTAAGATATTCCGAACTATTTATTGCTAAAACATCTGAATTATCTCCAAATTCTCCATAAGAGGGATACCATGTATCATTTAAAGGAGATGTAAGATTAAAATTATCAAGCCATTGTTCAGTATGAGATTCCTGAGCTGATATTCTAAGATTGTTAATATTATCATTTTGTATGAAATTAGACGAATTATCTGAAAAATTAATTGAAGATTGATTGAAAAACGGATTGAGTATTAGAGAGTACATAGTTAAAGTTGATAAAATGATAATCAAATATAGAATTTTTTTAATATTACTTATTTTAAAAGATCCACTCCATTTTCTCCTTAATCTTAATATAAATCGCGCTTTTTTGGATTTATACTTCTTAAATTTTGATTTTTTATTTTTATCTATAGTATAGGAATTTGTATTTTTATTTGAAGGTTCACTGGGTAGATTAATTTCAGAATTCTCTGAAGCTTTTTTAATTGTTTTTTCTGGTGGTTCACTTACTTTGGTAGGTTTGACTTTAAAAAATTTTGAAGTTTTATTTAGTTCTTCTTGATAAACTGAGTTGAATGCTTTTTTGCGATCCAAAATAGCTATTCTTGGTGTTTTTGATCTTCTTAGAGTTCTATTATATTTACGAACTTTTCGGACAGCTCTTGGAAATTTTAAGACTTTTTGGTAAGTATAAAGATAACTTCCTAAACCTATAGAAACTATAATTCCCACAATTAATAGAATTCGAAAGAGAAATGAGGCATCTCCTGGTTTAGTAGCAACTATTATGATTTCAAGACTTATAAAGTTGTGTTTATCACTTCCAAAAGCGTTGATTATTATTGAATGAGTTCCTGCAGGGATATTTGTTATATTCAACTCATATATCCCGTCATTATCAAGATCTTCAAGAATACCTTCTCCAAATTCCCAAGAATATGAAACTAATACTCCCTTGATTATTTCATCAAAATCTGTATTATTTATATATACTTGTATTGTAGCATTACTTCCTGGTTGGGTGTCTATTGTATTAGTGTTATTTATAGGTGTAATTACAGAATTAATTTTTCTCACAGTTATTCTTGGATATGTGAAGGCTGTTTCATGGTTTAGTTTTTTAGCCTCTATTGTTAAAGGATTAACTCCCTCCTTAAGATGTAATGTTGTATTTATTATTACTGAATATTGATTGAAAGCGACACTTTCATTTAGATTTCTTAAAATACCCTCTCCAGTTAAGGTTACTGTCGCCCCTGTCACGGGAGTTCCAAAAGTAGTATTATATTTTATTGTTAAATTTAATAATTTATCGAGAGAAATTTCAAATGAAGGATTTGATGTTCTATTTTCACCATTTAGGAATAATTGTAAATCTTCTGAAATATATGGCATAACTGTCACAATTGGGTTTATAACACTAAACTCATAATTAATTTTATGAGCAACTATTTTAAGATGGAAAGTACCCACATTCAATTTATTTGTGTTGATAATAATTGTATATTGTTTATTCATTTCATTTTCAATAAAAGTTCCTGTGAGATTCCCTGATAATAGTACTATTGCCCCTGAAATATGATCCCCATCGTTGTCAGGGTATTTTACAGTTATATTCAGATCATGACCTACAGCATGTTCATAGATTGGATTAGATGTCTTATTAACACCATTGAAAAACACTAGTAAATTTGTTTGATAGTCAGGAAATATCACTTTGTATGTAATAGTAAGATAAACATCATCTATTGAAAATGTGATGTTTTTATCTAGTGAGAACTCATCTGCTAAATATACTTGAATTGAAAATTTAATTTTTGTATCATATGGAATTAAATCTTTAACATCAAATCCACCTTCTTTTGCTAATTGAAAAGTATCATTTGCCTTAATATTTCTAAGTTTTATTGTTTCTGACAATTTGTTATTGTTAATAAAAACTTGAATTTCGGAATTAGGAGAAGCATCAGTCCAATTATTGTCAGATTTATATTTAAAATTAAGTGTAGCTTTATCTATAATTACTGTATCATTACTGATATCACTTATCTGTTCACCAACTTGATTCCATGATACAGAGGTAAATTGATTGATATTTTTTTCATAAGTAAAGGTCAAATTACATGTATTGATCCTTAAATAATCCCATCTATCTCGGTCGTAATTCCAATTATCGCAACATTTAATTCTTATACCAAGTGTAATTTTAAAATGATAATTATCACGTTCAAATAAAGAAGTTAGATAATATTTTAATGTTTCTTCTACGACAGTATTCATCAGGGTATCAGTAATATTACTAATTTCTGGATCATCTTGCCCTAGATCTACTGTTTGATTCCAAGCAATTTCATATATTTCATTATCTTCTAAATCTGATATTAACACATAAAACCTAGCTGTATCATAATCTCCTGGTTGATCAACAGTATCATCTTTACTATCTATACCATAAAATTCATTTTCCCCAGCTGCTCCGCCTGGTTTAGTAGTAACTGACGCATTAAACTCCGCTGAAATGGAGGCCGAAGTAATTATATAATCAGACATATTTACATCCATGTTAATTATATTCTCCCAATGTACACTTGGACATTGTACTGGATCATCAGGATCAATCCAAGTATGACTTACATTGCAACCATACTTGTCAATTTCCTGAAAATCAGGTGGAGCAGGGAAGGCAGGATTAGTAACATTTATCCAACCTTGAGAAGTGGTAGAATTTGGTATGCCTAAAATATCTGTGAAAGTTCGTTGATCTCCAATAACCATTAAATTTACATGATCAGAACCTGGTATTGCTTTGACATCTGATATATCTCCTTCTACTTCTGAATACCATGTTGGTTCTATTGGGTCATCTTCGAAATCAGGATTTTCAAGCCATACTTTTGTAATGGTCTCTTGAGCTCCTAATTGAGGATTTTTAAATTGGTTAAATTCCGATCCTTCATTATTATTATTTATGGATGAATTAACATACTGATTATGACTTATAGAAAATAAAAATAAAGAAGATACCAAGATTATAAAAATAATACTAAAAACTGAAATATTCTTCCTTTTTAATTTTCTTAGAGTCATAATTGGGTATTCATCGGTTGTTTAATTAAATAATTGTGTTTAAGGTAATATACCAAATTATTTAATAAATAATTTGCCACTTTATCCTTAAATAAATTCGAATTATATTCTTATACGAAATTCATTAGGAAATCATAATATATAAATTAACGGGTGTATAACTCGAGATATATGTAAGCCTTCAAAGAATTTTTAACCTATATAAATTTTTCTTAAATAACTAGTTCCTATAAACAGATTTAATTAAGAAATAGTAATCATAACAAGCACAAAGAAAGCAATTATTCTAAAATTACTTTTAAGTTTTGATTTAAGGAATATCATCTATTATTTGGTACTTTTAATGTCTAAACTAATTTTATTTGATTTGAATAAACTTTAATTAAATAATAATAATAAATAATACTTAAGAAAGAATTATATAAATAAATTCAATTTAAAAAATTAATTTATCAACTCTCTAAAGTGATATAATTGATCCAAGGAATTTTAACATTTCAGTTCAAAATAAATCAGAAAGAGACGGGCGAGATAGAACCAGAATTTGAACCGATTCAATTAATATTTCGGGAAGATAAGTATGATGAAGAGAATTTTTCAGAATTACTTGCCCAAAATGATATTTTCGCAATTTTTTATCAGCACACAACAGGACTTTCTGGAGTTAAATATAGTTATAGTAATTTTTATGAGGGAAGATTAAAAGAGACCCCATACCAAGTAATATCTTATTTTAAGCAAGTTGCTGATGGAACACAGTATCTAGCTATTTCTATATTTGAATTAGACGATGAAATAGAGATTTTTGAAGATTTAATCAAAACGATGGGAACTAGATTAGATACAATTTTTGATAAATTAACAAGGGCAAGAAACTCAAAGCAACTTTCTTTAATTGAAAATATTAATATAAGGTTGAAAAATGAAATAAAATTCACTATTTTTCAAGTTGATAGATTATCCAATTTAGACAAACTTCAAAAAACGGCATTGATCTACAATAGTGCTGAGCGCCTAAAAATCCTGGAAATATTGCGAGAATCTCCTATTTCAAAAAAAGAAGTAAAAGAGATTTTAGTAAAAATGACTTCGAATGTAAATGTAGACATTTTACTTCAACCATTTTTAGAATTAAATATCATTCGCAGAGACTGGATAAAAGGAGAGAAAAATAAGAAGACAGGAGAACTCACACACCAAGGTGAATATTTATTTCTTGTAAAGGATTTAATGCTTGCTCGCATCCCTAATGAAAGTCTGTTAAACCATTTTAAAGAAACAAATAATGAACTATTACCTTTGTATCGACAAAAAGTTATCGATTTCTTTTCAAATTATGATCCATATACACAACCCTTAGAAGAAATAAAGAAATTAGCATCAATTCTTTTGAATCCTGATGTTTACGATTTTTTTATATTGATGAGGCACAATCATTATCCATTGGATAAAATTCCAAAAATATTCTCAGAATTTGCCGTTACAGAAATTTTATTGGATGATTTGAAAAAATTAAATATAATCACAGAGGTAATAGATGAGAATGATAGAAAATGGATTTGTTTATTAACTGATATAAAACCTTTGATTTTATTTCCAGAATATTTGCTCCCTAAAATAAGAGCAGCATATAAGAATCAAGAAACTGATGGTGGAATTACATATGAAATTGCTAAGAAAGCACTTAGTTTATTAGAAATAACCTATCCCGAAAAAGTAGAATTTTAAGATATAAAAATTAAGTAGAGATGATTGTGAAAAATGTACTTATTTAAAGATAAAGATATTGTTGAAGTTGCAATCACATGTAAAATTTGTTTAAAAGAAATCAAATTTTCAATTTCTGTTGATGAATACAAAGAAATTACAAAGTTTCCAATTAAAAAAGAGGATGTTCATGGTGAACCGCCTCATAAATTAATTGCATTTATCAACCAATATTTAGAAGTTGAGAATTTTGAAATAAAGGATGTTATAGAAAAGGAAAGAGATGTATCCTATTCGAAAGAATTGACAAAACAGGTATTAAGTGAAATAGATTTATCTGATGAAGAGATTGAATTATATTTTCGAACTACAGGACGAGAAGCAGTATCTATTGGAGAAATGTCAATTTTAATTGGTAAACCTAAAGAAAAATGTAAAGAAATTGCCGATAAATTCGTTGAAAAAGGTCTATTTAAAGAAATTGTTGGTGCAACCCCCCACTATCAAGCTTTACCGCCATATGCGGCTTTAATAGCCCAATTAAAAAACTTTTATATGTACATCTCTGATATAAAATCTAAAATCCCTAAACAGTTAGAAAAATCTTTCTCTCAACTTGAGACAGAAGCACAAGATATGGACAAACTAAAAGATTCCGGAGAAGTAATAACAGATTTAAAAGAAAAAATGCTTTCTCAAATCCATGCTCAAAAGAAAGAATTTGATGATACTATTTCAGCAATCGATCAAATAAGAACAATCACCACAGATATCTCCCAGCTTGAAGACCTTTCGAAAACTCTCTCTGATGATCAAATCAGTTCTTTATCAAAACAATTTGAAAATCTTAATACTAAAACATCCCAGATAATTAAAAATCAAGTCGATGACTTAAAAAATCAATTTGGTGATATTAAAAAAACTGTGACTGATAATTTACAAAAATTGCGATTAGGAGTCATTCAACAAGCTGTAGGTGATGTAATTGATAAAGTTATTGCTACACGTCTAAAGGACATTACAGATAATCTAAATATACAATTAAGTGTTAGTCAGACTGTATTTGCCGATGAATTGAAAAAAGCTTCACAAGGGATGGATACAGAAATCGTGTCAAAGATAAAAGATTCACTAACAGATGCAGTTAAAAATATAGAAGTAATAACCTCTAAATCAGGGGAAGATAAAGAAAGTATATTTGGAGATATTTCTGATAATTTTAATAAAGCTGTACAATTAGCAGAAGAAAGAATTGACGGTCTTTCTGGAGGTATCTTTCAATCATTTGGCAACATTAAAGACATTTTTTCGAAGGGAATTGTTGATACACTTGATAACACGCTATCAGATATTTTAAGACGTTTAGAAGTTAGCGAAATTACGACTAGAGAATTTTGGGATCAAGCTAAAGGCAAAAGGGGTTTTACTATGAAAGATATCTGGTTTATTCGTTCTCCAGAAAGTGCAAAAGCCCATATAAGCGAAGAAATATCAAAAGCTAAGATGAGAGTTTTGATCGTTGCTCCTAATCTATCCGATATTGATATAGAAGCAATCAAAGCCCGACCTACCCGTATAAATTTCAGAATTGCTACGTACATTGATCCAACTATACTCGAACATGAAGCAATTATGAAGGAAATGGATAAGATGGACAATGTTGATTATAGAAATCGAGCGCTACAAAATCTTTGGGGGATTAATAAAGATTATGAAGAAGTAATCTTATGTGTACTTTCTAAAACTGAATTTAGGGGTGATTATGTAAC
>JAUWHL010000130.1 GCA_030605895.1 Promethearchaeota archaeon
CGAAATATATTCTAAGTTAAAGGATTTAATTGTATATGAAGCAAGTGCTTGTTGACCGACTATGGAATAAGGATCTGATGAGTTTAATAATGACATAAAAAATAATGCATCAGCATACTGAGATATATTACTAATACCTCCAGGAAAAATAATAATAGGCACTTCAACTTTACTTCGTATAGCTTGAATTGTTTTGTCAACGAAGGTTTGATCAAAAACGGTACTTCCACCGATTAAGATGGCATCAGTCCCAGCATCCTCTGCATATTTTGCCATTTTTGCAGCTTTAATTGGCCCTTGTCTTAATGGATCAGGATCTATTAAAGAAAATTGCAGAGTACCTTCATCATTGATTTTTTTAATTAAATACTCATAAGTACTTTTTTCAATATATTCATCAATTACAATATCGACCATATCTTTCACATCTTTCAATCTATTTACTTTTTTTAGTACTTACAATCAATTTTTTAATCTGATCATAAATTTTAATAGCTTTTTCTTTCCAATTGGAAAATTGATTTAAATTTTTAGGGAAATTTTTATAAAGTTTAGATATCTCGTTCATTCTTATTCTAAGATAATTTAGATCTAATAATAAATTCGGACGCGAAATTCCCTTAAAAGCTTTAACTGCCATATTAACTAATGATAAGTTTAATCCACCTTTAGAGGAAATTTCTAAAAGTTCTTCTCCACTTAATAAGTCACGTTCTAATCCAAAATTTAGATCTTCATTTGAAAGTGATTGAAGGACAATTCTTAATAAATCTAATGAAGCAAATTCTGCTCCAAAACTTGTCATTACATTATAATTATAATCCCATAATTCATCTATGGAATAATTATTATTTTCTAAAGCATGTACCGCTGAATTTGCAGCGTGATATCCTGCCCGCATGGACGGATCTATTCCACCACCATGAAGTGGATTGACATGACATGCAGCATCTCCTACTAGCATAAATCCATTATCAGCACAGGACCATAGAGGTCTTCTCACAGGAACTACTCCTCCTCCTGATGAGACAATATCAACTTTAGATGTTTTAATAAATTCGTGAAAGACATGTGTTTTGTAGAGATCTTTAACTTTACCTTTGTAATCCATGAATGTCCCGATTCCTATGTTAACTGAAGATTCATTTTTAGGGAAATACCAGATATAACCCCCTGGTGCTTTTTTTTGATCAAGAATTAATGTAATATATTCAGGATCTTGGACTTCTTGTTCTGTTGGTGAAAATTTCACTATCTCACGATAACATAAAATACTATCTTCTTTTAGAATATTTTTTTCAATTAATAAACTTCTTACTTTTTTTCTTAAAGGTGAATAAAAACCACTAGCATCAACTACAATTTGAGCATTGAGATCAACTTTTTCTCCATTTTCTAATTTAACTTGAACTCCATTTACAGTACCATTTTTATATAATAAATCTAAAACCATAGTCTTATCTAAAAATTGTTTTACACCAGCATCAAGAGCTTCATTTAATAATCTCTGTCCAAATTCTAATCTATTTACAATATAACCTGCTTGTTTTGGATCTAAAAGAGTGATACATTTCTTAAGATTTGGGGAATATAATTTCGCTCCTTTTATATGACAAGATAGTTCTTCATTTTTCGGATGATTTATCTTTAGAATATCAAAAATTTCATTTCCTACAGCATCGCCACATATTTTATCTCCAATATCTCCTCTCTGTTTTCTATCAATCAAACATACACTTAAACCCTTCTTTGCGGTAAATCTTGCAGCGGTGGTTCCGCCTGTACCAGCTCCGACTATTATAACATCAAAGGATTTTTCTATGTTTTCCATAATAAAGGATCTTATATTTTTAATAAATTTTTGAGATGAAATAAAAGATTTTTTGATATCAGAGTAAAGTTAAAAGGTATATTATTATTGTACTGCCAATAGGAACAGTTAAATCATCATATGTGCTTGGAGAAATAAGTTCAATAATAGTTGCGATTGCACTGGTAATTAATGAATAAATCAAAATCGTAGTAAAAGGTAAAGGTTCTTGAAATGTTGGAATAATAGTACCAAATAGGAAAAAGGATAGAAAACATACTAGAAATGCAGTAACAAAGAATGTAAGAGAACCTTCAAGTGTCCTTTTTGAATTAGTCCAAGATAAACT
>JAUWHL010000232.1 GCA_030605895.1 Promethearchaeota archaeon
CATTGTTGCTTTGTCCATTTTCTCCTTCTAGTTGCTCTGTGCTGAGAACGATGTCTTTATATTCTGTACCTTTTAAGAATCTGTTTCTTAAAATCTCACAAACATCAACAGCATGAGAGATTGCTCTACCTCTGGCTTTAACTGTGCATTCTTCTCCTTTATTAAGAATCATCATAGTAGCCATAACGTAGTTCATCGTTGGTCTACGACCAACAAACACTGCATTTTCATCTTTGCCTGGCATCTTTAATTTCCTCTTATGTTTTTCTTATTGTATAAATTTCTTCATTTGTTATTAATATTTTAATGTATTATTTTCTTTTTTTGTTTTTTTGCGTTTATGTATTGCGTATTGTAGTCTTATCGTAATTTTGTAATAAATTACTGCAATAACATTCTTGTGAAATTTTGGAAATATTTTAAATTTTATTATCTGATTAATATGGATTTAGATAAATTGCAGTATATTCACATTTGAATTATTTTTATTTCTATTCAATTGAATTACACTCCCCTTGAATTACTGACATGATTCAGAAAAATAAATTGAGGATTTCATTAGATTTAACAACTATTAATTGAATTGATAGATCTTAATGATATAAGCTCAGATTTCTAAATGAATTATTTAAAAGTACTAATTTCTAAAAAAGAATAAAAAAAAAATTTGGATTTAAAGAATTAGAAACCTTTCAATTTTACACCAAGGAAGAAGAAAAACCATGTGAGAAAAAATAGTATCAATCCAATAAGCAACCATGCATTGTATCCAAACAAGTCAAATGAAGGTAAGATAGTAGCCCATATTCCCATATATAGATCCATGAATATAAATAACCCAAATGCCATAAATAGAAAGGTAAGAATAACACAAAATTTAGTTGGAGGAGTCCATGCCATTTATTATTCACCTATTTAATTAAACAATTTTAATTTTTTTTTATAGTTAGATATAATTTAAAGTATAATAAAGTAAGATTTAATCCTTTTTAAAAGATATTGATAAAACCTATAGTTTAAGAGTTAAAATCATCATATTTAGTATAATCTACTTCGATTTCCCTTATTAAATCATCTTTCTTAGACTTTGGATTAAAGATTAATCTCTGTTCTCCTTTCTTTTTACCTTTAACTTCAACATCTTCCTTTTTTACAATATCCCATATAATACTAATTATAAGTAAAGCAGATACAATAACTAAAAGTGGAATTAATAAGCCAGAATCAGTTAATAGAATCTTTACCCACCCAATATATGGAATTCTTCCGCATACAACTCCTAAAATTCTACTTTCTGGAACCCAACCATTATCAGGAAATGGATTCGCATCACCTTTAGTTCTGAAAAGCCAGCCATTATCATATATTTTATCAATGACTCGATGAACAATAGGATCATTAGGTGGATTTATCCAATCGGGTAACATTCGAGCATCAAAAACAATTATGTCTCCTTCTTTTCCTTCAATGGTTCCATTCTTTATTGTGGTAGGATCTTTTCCATTTAGAAACAATAAATCTCCCTTAAGTAAGTTTGGTTCCATAGAACCCGAAACAACAACAACCATGGGAGTGTTAGTGTTTAGGGCAATTTGCATTATAAAATAAATTAAAAATGAGCCTGAAAACGCAAAAACTATTAACACAACACCAATAATAATTTTTTTCTTTGAAGATTCTTCCTTTTTCTTCAATTTTCTCTTGTTAAAAGCCTTTGGTAAATCAATTTTTTCCATAACAAAAAAACCAGTTATTCTATGGTCAAAATAAATAAAATTATCAATATAAATCTTCTTAGAATAATAAATCAAATTTGGATTTTTGAAATTTCCTAATCTCTAATATAGAAAACGTGAGTAACATTATAAATAAAAACATCTTATTCAATTTAGATGAATAGAAATATTCTAAATAGGGTTAGGAACATTAAAATGGTAGAAAGAAGCCACTCATTTAATGTAAGAGATAAAAATTATGATGATATCCAAAGAATAGTGGAAGACATATTAGAAAAAAGTATGTCCTTTTCAACTAACTCCAAAAGATTGGGAAGATCTTTACTCAGAATAAATTATTTTGATACTACTGTTGATAAGGAGAACCAAAAAAATAATAGAATTACAATTTTACAAGAGCCTGAAAAAAGAATTTATATTCAAATAAACGGAAAATTAACGGATTCGCAAGTAGGTCAATTATGGAATGAATTCGAGAATAATTTGAATAATTCTGTTAAGGTAGAGAAAGTTACAAAGTCAATGCCTTCAAAAGATGAAATAATACGGAAAATTAAAAATTTAATTGATGATAGAGGATATCTTGTCAAAAGTGAAGATGTTCAAGAATTTGTTGAGAATTTTATAGAAAGATATGACAGGTTTCCGAAGAAAGATGAAATTAATTCAATTGTTAAAGGTTATATTGTGATGGTAAACGAGGAAAACTTATTTGATAATAATGATATGGATATAATTGAAGATTCAAAGAATATAGAAATTTCTAAACCAAATTTAGAAACAACTCAAAAAGATTTATCATTAACTTCTAATGATAGTACAGTTTTATTAATGTCAGATAGAGTTGGACGTAGAAAATGCCCTAGTTGTGGAAATGATAGGTTAATCCATGAAATGGATGACAAAAGCGTGATTCTCCTGGACTATCCTAAAATATATGGAAAAAAGAACTGTTGTGCAGAGTGTGGTTATGAATGGAGAGAGCACTAATAAATTGTTTAAAAAAATTTCCCAATATTAGATTGCTGCAAATTTAAAAGAATATTATGTTCTAATGTTCAAATTTAATTCTTAGATTTTGAAATTTAAATATAATTTTAAATAGTTCATAATTTAAAATAATGATTAAAGTATTATGTAATTATTAAAAATCATCTAAAAAATCAGATTTGATAAAAATGGAAGATTACGCAATTATTTATAATCCTGAGGCTGGTAAAGGGAAAGGGGGAATAAAAGATATCAATTTTATGGAAAAATGTCTTAAAGAATTAAATGTCTCATATAAATTATTTGAAACTGAACATATGAGACATGCTATGGAATTAGGAAGACAATTGGCAAAGGATGGTTATAGAGTGATTGGAGCTGGAGGGGATGGCACTTGTAATGAGGTAATGAATGGAGTTATAACTTCTAATACCAGTGTTTTATGTGGTTTTATTCCTATGGGATCTGGAAATGATATTCCTGCTGCGATTGGAATCATCCCTGATATAAAGAGAGCCTGTGAGATAATAGCTGAAGACAATACAGGTAAATCAGATATTGGCTTTGCAAAAACAGATACGGGTATTGAACGTTACTTCTTAGGTATTGGAAGTCAAGGTTTTGATAGTGACGTAACCAGAAGATTTAATGAAGCCAAAAGAGGAAAAAGCTATGTTACTCAGACTCTTAAAGCAATATTGCCTTGGAAAAGTAAGAAAATTAAAGTAACTATGGATAATGATATTTATGAAGGATATGCTAACCTTTTAGCATGTGCTAATGGTCCTAGTTATGGAGGATTTATGTATATTTGTCAAAGGGCTCAAGTAAATGATGGTCTTTTTCATGTAAATATTGTAGATATTGGTAAGTTTAAATTGCTTAAACATTTTAATAGAATGTATAAAGCCACACTATTACCCCATCCAAATATCTATGAATATACCAGTAAGAAAGTAAGAGTTGAAATGTTAGATTCTGGAGACCCTAAACCTTATCTTTGTCAAGTAGACGGAGAAATTTTAGATAACTTACCTGTTAATTATGAATGCATTAAAGATGGATATGAGTTTATTCGTCCTGAGGTAGATGAAGTAGCAGAAGCTTTTAAAAAGGAACATGGGCGATATTTCTGGGATTGTAATTATGACTAATACTTTTTTTTAGAACCTGATAATTCTAATGTCAGCGTGGGATGATATTTTCACTGAAAAGGGACGAGTTTTTTTGGAGTCTCATCCGGATATGGAAAGACTATCTGAATTGTCAAAAGAAAAGGGAATCAAACGAATTTTGGACCTTGGATGTGGAACTGGTCGTCATCTTTTATTTTTCTCAAAAAAAGGATTTGAAGTTTATGGGATGGATGCTTCACCTAAAGCTTTAAAAATTGCTAAAGAATGGCTAAGTGAAGAAAATATAAACGTAGATATACAACTTAATAGAATGGAACTTAAATTTCCGTATGATGATAATTATTTTGATGCTATTATTTCAATTCAAGTAATTCATCATAATCTAATAAAAGATATAATTTTCACAGTTAAAGAAATTGAGAGGATCTTAAGACCTAAAGGATTGATATTTATAACATTTCCAAAAATAGGGGTAGGTTCTAAGTTAGATAAATGGGAATTAAAAGAAATTGAGCAAGGAACATACATACCACAAACGGGTCAAGAAAAAGGACTTCCACATCATTTTTTTACTTTAGATGAAATACACCAAGTTTTTAGGGCATTTGAACTTATTGAAATTTTTATGGATAAGACAAATCATCGCGCAATTTTGGGCGTTAAGAAATAGTTACATATAATTTTTTCGGTTTTATTCACTAGGATCCTTTCTTTTTTCAGATTTACCTCTGTTAACAATAAAAATTACGATAATTATACTCATAAAAGCGATTATAATTATAATGGTTATTAAAATTTCAGTATTCATAACATTTTTATTCTTATTCCAAGGAAAGTTTCCCTGATAAAGATTATTGGGGTCAGTAATGTAATTATTAAAAATAAATTGTTCTACAGTTTTACCAGTAACATCAAGACTGGAATTTGAAATATATGTAATATTATCTTGTATAGTATGATGATACGACCATCCAGGATTATTCCAAAAATTGATAATTAAATCTGCTGAAGGAATACCAATATTCAAAAATGCTCTATGATCGTCGATTATTGAGGTGCTGTCAGGATTCGATGGAAATTGAGAAGTATACCCTAATTGCCTTCCAATTGCGAATAATTCGTCTAATAATGAAGAAGTTGAATACTGTTCATTAATAAATTGTAAATTAGTTCCACCTACCATATCTAATAAAATCATACAACTAAAACTCTCCGTTGTTGAATCATAAAAATTCTCAATATTTGAAACAAATTCCTGAGATCCCTCACACCAATCCCACCCTTCGATTCCATATGCATTATCCCTTCCTTGATCTTCAGCATCAAAAAATATAAACCATATTTGGCATGATAACTCTTCTCTTTGATTGTTAAGAACTCTGGCAAGTTCAAGGAGGACAGCACTGCCACTTGCTCCATCATTAGCACCAGGAACAGGGTTGTTCCTATTGGCTAACACAGGATCCTTTGTTGCTTTTGCGCGAGAATCGTAATGTGCTCCTAGTATTACGATATTTGCTTTGTGTTCATTTAATTTAAAAAGCACATTTTGGCATTCTGTTAAATGAGTAGTAAAATTGTGAAGAACATAAGAAAAATTGTTATCGATTTCTTTAAATTTAGTTATAAAATAATCAGTACAATTCGCACGTTCTTGTGTTCCAGGTATTCGAAATCCAATATCTAACTGATCCTGAACATAAGAATAAGCTTTGCCACCATTAAATTCTAAATCTACTTCATAATTTTGGATATTTAAATTATCTGAAGGAAAATATATATAGATAATAGAAAATATTACAATTGATGAAAATACGATTGGAATTAAGATTTTGTATAATTTCTTTATCCAAACTCACCTATTAATAAAAAATTTACTTAAATAAAACCTAATAATTATATAAAATAAAAAAAATAAAAAATATGAGTTTATCTAGGCTCAAAACCTAAATCTACTCTTGTTTCACCTTTGATTTCTGTTTCAATAAATATTGATTTAACAGGTATTCCAATATTAATTGTTTCAGGCTTGCTTTCATCTACTCCTATTAATTGGCCGCTTACCATTGGACCTTCATCTAGTTTTATTACTGAAAAACAATAAGGCTTATTTCTACCATACCCTTTTTCTACAAAAAACGGTGTTCCTACTGTAATACTTGTAAAAGCAGCAAGCTTACCATTCCCTGACATTTCTGCCCATTCCATATTTGCCGT
>JAUWHL010000306.1 GCA_030605895.1 Promethearchaeota archaeon
AATCAAAACTATATTTTTCTAATTCTTTTGTACAAAAAAGCCATTCTTTTTTTCCCGAGAACTGTATGTAGACATTGATTATTAGATAAATATTTCAATTAGTCGTAACTGTAGATATTTTTTCATTGCATTTTTTCAAGAAATTCTAAGAACTCCTTTATTTGTTTGTTAGCAGTTTTTTGGGTACTTTCAATTGACTTCACTAAATGACCCATTTTATCCCAATTAAGTTTAAAACCGTATATATTTCTAAAGATATGGCGAAATCTTAAATAATCGTATAATGTCTCCTTTAAATCGTCGTTAATAACATTCTTTCTTATATTAGCTATATTTAAGCTCATTCGATTTAATAATATGCTATGCCATGAGGAATCTGATGGTAATTCGTCATCAATATTTATGGCAATTTTCCTAAAAAGATTCTCGATACACGTATAAAAATCGTGTAAAATACTCCCAAGAACTCTCAAGTTTGTTGAGGAATCAATTTGATTTTTGTTTAATTCATAAAATTGCTTACATTCCTGGGTTAATTGTTCAAAATGTTTTAATTCTTGCTTTATTTCTGCTATAATTATCGAAAAATGATTTTCTCCCATTATATTAAAACACCATTCTTTTTAATCATTATTTTCATTGATTCCGAAGCGGTTTCTTCAGTAATTAAATCAATATCTACACCGTTTGGTAATAATTGATATAATTCTTTCAATGCGGAAAAATAATCCTCATCTGGTAACCCAACAACTACTAAGTCGATGTCTGATGTTTCGTGAATTTTATATTTTCGCACTAAAGAGCCGATTAAATAAACTTTTTTAACTTTATACCTCTTTTTCAATAAAATTGAGCATTTATTCGCTAAATTCTCTAACATTTTTCTCCTTTTCTGCAAATTCTGTTTTCTTTTTTCAACTTTTTCTTTCCAATATCTAGAATAGTTGCGTATTGAATTAACCGAGTCGTAATTTTCCATTCTATATCACTCAATTTTTGTGTTTTAATTTAATTTTAGATTGAAAGTTTTAATATCATTAGCTCGTTTTAAAAATAGCTCTGTTTCTTCTTTATGCATACATAATAAATTTGTTTTTTCAACTATATATTTTTATTTTAATAAGCTAAAAAAACTCTACCAATATTAACCTTCTTTAGCAATTTCACCTATTCCAATTCTTTTAATCGTGAAATGCATGTTTCATATTCAAAATGATATTTAAAAAAGATAGAAGTAATCGAACTTATTCTATTCGATTTTTATGGAAGAATGCTTCAATCGGATCTGATAACCTTCCTCCCAGCTTGAATGGAATGGATCATCATAATATCTTTCCCGTAAATCTTGCCAAAAATCTTTAATCCTCTACTTATTAAATGTTCAAATATTATTTTTTTCTCAAAAGATAGAGAAGTGATAAATGATTTTTTGAAGACAATTTGATTTCTAGATTTAATAATTTTAGAGTTACATTAAATAGATATAAATAGTAATATATTTATAAAAAGATTTTCACATAATACATATGACGCAAAAAACCATATCTTTAAACGAAAAAGCGTATAAAAGATTAAGGAAATTTAAGAAATCTAAAGAAAGTTTTTCTGATCTCATTATTCGGTTGTGCGATACGAAAGAAAAAGAAGAGAAAGAGGATATTCTCTTTAAATATATAGGATTATTTAAAGATAATTCTGATGATTGGGAAAAAGTCGAAAAAGAAATTCAAAAAGAACGAGATCGACATTTAATTTCAGAGGAAAGTTAATGATTTGTTTATTAGATACGAATATATTGATTGGAATTC
Source organism: Promethearchaeota archaeon (assembly GCA_030605895.1). GTDB lineage: Archaea > Asgardarchaeota > Lokiarchaeia > Sigyniarchaeales > SOKP01 > Loki-b32. The sequence continues at coordinate 1,809 of JAUWHL010000306.1, forward strand.
TCCGCGAACATAAATTAATTGTTTTAAAATATAAGCAATTAACTAAAAAGCAACAAGATAAGGGGATAACATCATATTCTATTGCAGAATTATATGAAGGTGTTAATAGAGTAGAATCATTGAAAAAAATGGAAGCTCAATTAAAACTTTTAGAAATTCTACTTAATGATTTTGAAAGACGAAATAGAATTTTTTCTTTAACACGCAAAGAAGTAGAAAAATATGCAGAACTGAAAATTGCCTTAGAGAAAAAAGGAACACCAATTCCTATTATAGATCTATTAATAGGAACAATTGCAATTGTTAATAACTATAAATTTATAACAACTGATAAAAAACATTTTCAGAATCTGAAAGATATTATTCCAAAATTCAATATAGAATACTGGATTTGATAAAAGATTCTAATATTCGCTTTAATTAAAAATATAAATATTGAAAATTAGGTTATGTTAAGTGAAACGCTTAATGGTATATGGCTGATAAATTGTGAACGGGTATGAGATTGATGAAGGTAAAACAATTAGCCAGATTGTCTATGATATCAATATTCAGTTCTAACTTGGTAAAATAAGCAAGCATATATTTAATAATTCTGTTAATTTTTTCTAAT
>JAUWHL010000307.1 GCA_030605895.1 Promethearchaeota archaeon
AAAAGGAGATTTGGTTTTAGTTACAAATACAGGAGCCTATTGCCTTACATTTTCAAACAGATTTCCATATTTATTGCCAAAAATTCTTCTTGTTAACGATATCGGTTATACACAAATCTTTGATCCGAAAATTAACGGAGATTTTTCATTAAATTAAATTCATATTAAATTAAATTCAAATCGAATTCTATATTATCTTGTTTACATAATATTTAGATATTACATTAATTCTAATTTTTTCATTATGATTCTTTTTGCATATTATAATAAAATTTGATAAATATGGAATCATTTATAAAAAACGCACGCCAAAGAGAAATAATTCGACCACAGGTAGAAAACTTTGGTTATGCTAATATTAAAATATTTGGATGCGGTGGTGCCGGAAATAACACAATTAATAGACTAATGAAAATAGGTATAAAAGGAGCTAAATGTGTAGCTGTTAACACGGATTGTCAACATTTAGACAGTGTTGAATCTCATATTAAAATATTAATTGGGAAAAATTTAACTAAAGGTCTCGGGGCAGGGGGAAACCCAGAAATCGGTAGAGCTGCAGCTGAAGAATCTCGTGAGGATTTGACTAAAATTTTAAGAGAATCAAACTTAGTTTTTATTACATGTGGAGAAGGTGGTGGAACAGGTACAGGAAGTGCTCCAATCATTGCTGAAATCGCAAAATTAGAAGGTGCAATCGTAGTAGGTGTAGTAACATTACCATTTGAGACAGAAATTGGACGTATTGATAAAGCTAAAATGGGTTTAAATCTATTAAAACGTTATGTAGATACATTAGTAGTAATAGATAACAATAGACTACTAGAAATCGCCCCCAATCTACCGATTATAGAAGCTTTCAGTGTAGCAGATGAGGTTTTAGCTACTATGGTTAAGGGAATCACAGAAACAATTTCCTTACCATCTCTCATCAATTTGGATTTCGCTGATGTTAGAACTATTTTAAGTACTGGAGGTGTAGCAATTGTTGGTGTTGGAGAATCTAGTGGAAAAGAAAATCGGGTTGAGGATGCTATTAATGATGCGCTTAACACACCATTATTAGATGTAAGTATTAATGGTGCAAAAGGAGCCTTAATCCATATTTGCGGAGGAAATGATATGACATTAGCAGAAGCAAATTCAGTAGCTAAGAAAATTTCAGAAAAAATGGATATGAACAATTCAATGGTAATTTGGGGTGCTCGAGTTTCAGATGAATTTGATGGACTTTTAAGAGTTATGCTCTTAATAACTGGTATAAAATCTCCTCAAATCTTTGGTAGTGGGTATTCGTTAAATCAAACTCTTTATAATTCTAAACCTAATAAATCTTCAAAATTAGGGTTATCTGATGACATTTTTAATATTGGGGAAATTGCCTTTGATTAAGACGTTTTTTAGTCTTACTTTTTATAATTCTTTATATACTATGATATATGAAAAATAAGTTTTCACCTGAGATTCAAACAGAAATAAATGAAATAATAAATAAAATTCAAAGATGGAAAAATATCTTTGATTATAAAATTGAATTTTATATTGATGGCTGGGCGCTTTTCTTAAGAGAGAAATATGCTTATCCTCGATTTATTACAGTTTTTAAATCCTATGATACAAATACGTATTTAATTAAAAGTTTTGAAGTCTCTCTTAAAGATTTCGAAAAAGAAGAATTTAAAGAATTATATTCTATTGAAAATATTAATAGTATAAATGATTTATTAAAGGAATTAAAAGATATTATATATGGAAAAGATCTAATAAAAGGAGCCTTAGATCTTTATAACAACATGTTTCTAAATTGATAACTAAAATTCAGGTTTATACAATTGTCTGAATTGTTCTTTTTTTTTTTCATTGTATTTATTTTCTAAAAATTTTAGAACAACATGATGAGGCATTCCATTTATTAACATACTTACTGCTTTTCTAGCAACTTGTAAATTATCATAATCTGCGATAATAGAGACTGTTTTTCCATACACAGAAATAAAACTTTCAGCAAATCTTTCAATTGCTCTTCTCATTTCCCCATTTCTTCCAATTATTCGTCCTTTTACACGTTTAATTCTTTTATCCGATTTTCCAATAATTTTTAATAAATTAAATATCTCAATCTCATAATTATCTTCTAATAATTTCAAAGCTTTAATTGGATTAAAGCCTCTATTA
>JAUWHL010000244.1 GCA_030605895.1 Promethearchaeota archaeon
GGAAACTACAAGATTAAACAAAATAATACATGATCAAGTTGAGAAGATCAAAAGTATAACAACCCAAATTGAAAGTATCCAATCTGATCAAACTGAAAATCAAGAAATAGTTTCTAAACTAAATGAAAAAGAGGTAACGATTAAAGAATTAAAAGAACAATTACAATACCTTGAAAAAGATTCAATCCAAAAATCTAAGTTTGATAAAGTTGAAGTTCTTTTAGAAAAAAAAGACGAGATTATTACAGAAAAAGAGAAAATCATTTTTAACATTGAGAATGATTTAAAAACTGCTAATCAAAAAATTCATGATCTTCAGCAACAATTTGAAACATTCAATTTAGTAAAAAAAGATCTAGAGAAAAAAATTGAGCGAAATAAAGCTTTAGTTGTAGAAATTGAAGAATTGAAGCAAAAAAATATCACCAATAAAGAATTAATAGAACACCTCGAAGAAAAATTAGAAGAAGCACACAAAAAATCGGGGAACCTTACTGGTAAATTCGAATTAGAATTCGCTAATATGCGAAGCATGCTTGATGGTAGAGGAGAGGAGCTTAAGAGTTTAAATGAAAAGTTGAAAGAATTACAGAGTTTAAAAGATGAATCAAAACAAACAGAAGAGAAGATTTTAAGCGATATGCAAAACATCAAAAATGAGAAACTAAAATCTGAATTAGATCTCGAAATAAAAAATAAAGAAATAATCGAGTTGAAGAAGAAAATCAAATTAATGCGTAGAGATATGCAGAAATCATAAAAATATCGTTCATTACTAATTTTTTAATTGTAATTATTAAAAAAAGAGAAAAAATAAAATATATAGATTAATTCCTTATTTTTCACGCCATTCCACTCCACATTCTCCGCAACGGTATTTGCGTCCATACATACGTGGATAGTCGAGTATTATATTTCCTTTATCAACTGTCTCATGAATCATAAGGGGATTCTCGTTACTACATTCAGGACACTTTCTACGTCCTTCTATTTTGTCAATGGTTAGAATGGATACATCAATTTTTCCAGGTATTCCTGGAGCCGCCCCAGAAGCTTTCACTTCAGAAATATCTTCTTTTACTTCTGCGGGAGTAACTTCTTTGACCTCTGATTTAAATTCTGGCTGGATTGCTTCTGCGATTTTATCATCCTCATCTACACCTTCTAATACGGATTCAGCTTTTAATTGGACTGCATCTGATTCCTTATAATCTTCCCCTCTTTCTAAAGCTGTCATAAACTCTGCGTCATCACCCTCCTCATAGATCGTTTCCTGTTGTAATCCTGCTCTATCAGCGTCTATGGCACGTGCCCATTGACCCGCTTTAACACGTTCTTTAACTGTACTAGTTTTCCCCTGCCAAATATAAACTTTATTTCCTAAATCAGCAATAAAACAATCCTCAGATTCAAGTGATTCTTTTTTAAAGGGAACTTGAATCATTTTCATAGCATTGATATCCTCAAATTCTTCTGAAGAAGCGCGGTAAAGAACGTTTTTCCACTCATGAAATCCTGCCCAATCACCTGTAGTTACGTCTTTAAGTAATGTTTTTGCATAATTTTTCTCCACGATCTTCATTGCACCCATTGGATTGATCGCTTTCATAAATTCTCTTGGTTCTTGCCCTTGATCAACCGTAATTATTTTAGCTGCACCGCCACGTTGTTGATCGAGTGTTCTCGCTTGGACCGCACCAGCGGTTTTTTCATCAACAGAACATTTGTTTCCTATCCACACGTAGATAGTCTTCTCGTCATCTAATAGGTAAACATCTCCACTAGAAAAGATTAGTTTATTGATTTCTTTTAAATTTCCTTGATCAATTAAATATAGTTTCATTTTTACCAACTATTTTTTAAAAAATTCTTTTTAATTACATTATAAAAATAAGTTTATAAAAATTTTGATAATATTACTGTATATATTTATTTTTAGAGAGGATGAAATACCTACTCTAAAAATCTTTAAGAGCTAAATCAATTCTTTTTACTAGTTCTGGTATTTTACTAAGATCTATTGAGCAATAAGCAATTCGAATTCCATTAATATTCTCATCTAATTTTTCTATAGGTATAATCCCTACTTTATATTCTTTTAATAGGTGATCTGCGAATTTTCTTGCTTTAATTTTGTTAGAGTCTAAATTTACAAATACAAAAAACCCACCCGAATTAGGATCAATTGATATATTCGGATTATTTATTTTTTTTAGCTCTGAATTAATAGTTTCATACCTTATTTTAAGTAATTTATTTACCCCCTCCCTTGATTTGATGATTTGTTCAAATCCATTCTCTTCAAACAATTTATGGATGAGTACTTGGTAGAAACTGTTACAATTTGATATTGTAGCGCGAATAAACCCTTCCAATTTATTATTTATTTCATCCTTTAAGTTCTGTAATTCTTCTTCATCAGCTATCCAAGATGGTTTTAATCCTAAGGTGATAAAACCTACCCGCCCTCCATAGATTAATAGTTCTTTAGTTATTCCATCTAATTTAATTGGAATTACGTTTTCATCTAATTGGTGTAGATCATAAAATATAGACTTGTTTAAAACATCATCCTTATAAACATATGGCTCATATGCGTCATCAACCAAAACAACTATAGGCTTGTCGTGAGTAGTTTGACTATCTTTTAACATATCAACTAAATTTGATGCCTCTTCTTTTTTAGGAACATATCCTGTTGGGTTGTTTGGAAAATTTAAAAGAAGGACAATTTTTTCCTGAATTTTAGCAATTTTTTCTATAGTAGATCTCAATCCATCAATATTCATCTCATTTTCTTTAAAAAATTCAAAAGACTGAGTTTTTGCGCCAATAAACTGGCAAATTATATTATCATAATTCCCCCATCTTTTATTTGGTACTATAATATAATCACTTGGATTTAAAAACATTGAACAGGCTTGAAAAATTCCATTTGTAACTCCCCCCGTTATTACTGGAGTTGTTATATACTTTTCTAATCTAGATAATAATGAAGCCTCCTTTTCGCTATATAATGATTTTTTAATAATCCAATCTTTCCATATCATTCTTGTTTCGAGTAGGCCACCAATGGATGTATATGGAATTATTTGTTTCACTGAAAGTTTAGAATAACCAGTAATTTCTCTGAGATAACAAGGGAGCCAATCAGAACTACCTCCTTCAATAAAATCCTTTTCAAATCCGTAAGCCGCCCCAAGAGTTCCAATTAATTCAGCCTCATTTTTCGCTCTTCCAGACCAATAGAAGATACCATCTGGTAGAAAAATTCTTTTCCCAAGCTCCGAAAGAGTATTATAGAACGGCGTTTTTTGAATATAATTAAATTTCATGATTTAATAGAGTTAATTTTTAATATTTACTAAAATCTGTTTATCAATAAGTAATTAAATATGGAAAATGAAATTTACTTACTGAATTTAAATATTAAAATGGATTAAGAAAAAAATATGAGTAAAGAAAATAATTTAAAAGATTCTGAAAAACAAGATCAAAATCTTATTGTAAAAGGCTGGAAAAATTTCATTGATGGCGCTAAGGACGGATTTGATAATTTTAAGGCTTCTTTAGAAAAACAAACAAAGAAAGGTGAAGAAGTATGGGAAGAAAATAAAGAAAAAGTCGATGGCTTCTTCAATAAAATAAAACAAGATTGGGATAGCAAAATTAAACAATGGAATACAGAAATGGAACAACGGAGCTTAGAAACAAAAGAACAATTGGAGGCTAGTAAATCAAAAATTCAACAAGATATACAAAATTGGCAGGAAAATACTAAACAAGAATGGAATGATGGGGTAAAAGATTTCAGTAGAGGATTCTTTAAAGCTTATTTTAGGGCTATATTAATAATTCTTCCGATTGTTATTATAATCATTGTAATATTGGCAGTTGTAACTCGGCTTTTAGGATGATTTTGTAACCTTTATTTTTCATTATTTTATTATACAAATTTTATTTAGATATGATTGAAATTCTTTTAATTTCTTTCTTAGTTGCTCTTACTGGTGCTTTATCTCCTGGACCTGTATTAACTTTTACTATTTATAAATCTCTTAAAAGTAAATTGGGATATTTAGCTGGTTTTTTGATAACATTAGGTCACGCTCTTTTAGAATTTACTTTAATTATCATTTTATTACTTGGGGCTTCTCTACTATTTCAAAATTTAATCTTCCTAATTATTTTAGGAATTATCGGAGGGAGTTGTTTAATAACGTTTGGCTCTCTCACAATAAGGAATGTTTATAGAAAACAATACTTGGTTAATTTTGACTTAGATAATCAAAATATGAAGAGTTTTAAAGGTAATAGCTTTATAGGGGGTATTTTTTATTCGATAACAAACCCGTATTGGGTATTTTGGTGGACTACTGTGGGTTTAACAATTATGGTTGATTTAAATATTTCTTTTCAACAACCATTGGGACTCTTACTCTTTTTTATCGGACATGAGTTAGGCGACTTAGCATGGTATGTACCAATTTCTTTTTTTGTATATTTTGGAGGCAAATCCCTTAACCCCAAAATTTACAAATATGTGTTGATTGGTTGTGGAGCATTTATGATTATATTTGGAGCTTATCTAACTTTAAATATGCTCTTATTTCCTCCAACATTTTAATAAGAATAATAGTGATTCTGATGAATTGAGCATTCAATATCGATCTAGTTCTTGATCTTCTTCACTCTCAAATAACCCTGAATGAGGTTCAAGAAAATGATTTTGACACATCGGGCATGAATTGTATTTTGAAAGCCAAAATGCAACACATAAGTAATGATATGTACTCGCACAAAAAGGACAAGTGATAACTTTATTTTTAGCAAAATTAATATATTTATGACAAACAGTACATTGAACATCAGATTGAGATATTCCTTTTCTTACTTTCACTCTATTCGCAAGTATTTTTTCTAACTTTGAAACTTCTACTTGATACAAACCTAGCGAATTACTTAATTGATTTACCTTAGAATTTATCTCAGAAATTCTTTCTTTTAATTCTTCCTCACTTAATCTTTCAGCCAAAAAGGAAGATAATGCAAAATTAAGAGGTAGCCCCTCAAAATTTTCTGTTTGTTCAGTAATTTCAGTAATAGTTGCAAATAAGATTCCTTCTTTATCTATTAATTCTTTGAAACTTTTAAACAACTTATTGAGGAGAAGTGATATCAGAAATGTTAACTGTTGTTTTTTACGATTTAAACTATCTTCCCAATACTTAATAGCATGATAAGCATCGATATCATTCGATTTTAATGAATCTAATTTTTTATAGACCTCATCTTTAATTTTCTGGATTTTTTGATAATAGTCACTTAAAATTTCCCTAATCCTTTTTAGTTGTGGGAATTCTTCTTTAATAATTAAAGAAGCTTCGTCTTCATAGACTCTAATTAATTCATTGACTTCTGATATTTTATCGGATACAAATCTTCTTACTTCAACTCTTAACTCTTCATCTTTTACTGTTTTAATAAAAGTTAAATATTCATTCTTTCTACGATAGATTTCAGACGTTAAATTTGTAAAAATTTTTCGTAATCCCGTTGTTATATTCTCATATGGTTTAAGTAAATATTCAATACCTAATACCCAGTCTTCAATGTTATTAATTATATTTGAAAAATCATCAATTTTTTGATAATAAAAGTTAGCAATTTCTTCAAATTTCTCTGCTTCGATTACATTATGAATTTTCTCTTGGAACTTCTTTTCCATGCCATCAATGTAATAATCAACAATCTTAGGAAAAAAAATACTGATTTTTTGTTTTGAAAGAGTTTTTAAATTAATTTTTGACTCTCTTTCCTTTAAATCAAATTCCTTAATTTCAACTAGCACATCGTGCAATTTATCCTCAATTAATTGTTTAAGCAAAGGTTGAACAAAGTTTTCTAGATTTTGTAATACCTCTTTTCTTTCAAGGATATTAATAAATTCTTCTCCTTGATAATCTTCAAAAAATTTGTTTAAATATAGAAGGTAAATTAAATCAGAATAAAATTTAATTTTATTTTCATCTATTGAGTGAAAAAATTGATAAATTTCATCGAAATGAAATGTTAATATCCTCTCCTTTTTATCTTTCTTTCTCTTGCTTAAAAATACTTCATTTAAACTTTTAATAAAAATAACTAGTTCTTTAATTTCATCCCAATTTTCTAAAGAGGGAGGAATTTCATTTAATTTAAAATTCAAATTCTTAATTTTATTAATTTCTATCCATAATTGTGTTGTGTCATCGTGAATTGTTTCAACTTCTTTCATAGATTCTTGTAAATCAGAACCAAGATGAGTCATTTCTCTTAAAAGATCTTCTATTGTTGACAATAGATCATTTAATCCATTACTATTTTTTGTTATTCTTTTAATATTTCTTATATTTGAGCTAATATTTTGTAAATTACCCGTGAGGACTCTTAATTCCTCCATTATTTCACTTTTTAAATACCAATATTTTGAACCCTTAGTAGATATTAAATAATTTTTTATAAAGCTTTTTAGGTTCTCAAAATAACTCGAATATTTAACAAGTATTTCAGAAGATAGGTGTAGCTTCGATCTTAAATATTCATTAATTTTGATACCATCTGCACCTTCAGATTTAAACTTACCAAGCATTTCTTTAATTTCTAAAATCTCATCTTTAGAAAAACCGTGGATTTCCCTAGTATCATTAAATGTATTGTTAGAAAAATTCAACTTGAATCTACCCGTTATTAGCATATGTATATTCAATAATTAATAACTTTTCATAAAATAAATTCTTAATGGTAAGAAAGTAGAGTATATTAATTTTAAAAATAAAAAGTTTAAGAAATTACTCTCCTAATTCTTTGATCTCGATAAACTTTTCTTTTGCGCCTTTCTGAGTTATCGTCAATATATCAATTCCATTCCCCGTCATGGCATCTCGTTTAATTGAGTTCCTGATTGCCTTTTCAACTAGTTTTTCACCAGCCGCTGTTGTCATGTCTTTTTTATATTCTGCTTCTAGAATACCGATTGATAAAAGCATTCCCGTTCCAGCAGTTCCATAATCATCAGGCATAAGACTTCCAAGAGCGTCTAAAGTAAAGAGTTTTGGGCCATCCTTATCCACTCCTGCAATCACTAAGTTTGTATATAAAGGCATCATTTTCCTCGAATATAAATAATTGGATAATAATTTTGCCATACTCTTTGTCGAGATACGTTCCCCAGTTTCGAGTTCATATAGATTTGCTTGTGCTCGAAGGATTCTCACAAGAATTTGGAAATCACCAATTAACCCATATGCAGCTAAGCCTATATATTCAGTAATCTTAAAGACTTTCTGAGTTGATTTATTTGTAACTGTATAACCCCAAGTTGCTCGTCGGTCATTGCCTAATACAACAGCATCTTTGCATTTTATAGCAACACCACATGCTCCTGGTACCATTATCTGTTGAGACATTTTTATAAAATCTAAATTATTGAATTATTTTGTATTTTTGATAT
>JAUWHL010000004.1 GCA_030605895.1 Promethearchaeota archaeon
AATTTAGGAAGATTAAAGTTCAACATAACATTTACTCATAATGACGTGCAGGGGCAAAAAAAATAATGAGAATATTTTAATTTTAAATCTCTTAACTTAAAATTAGAGTATAAAGCATTGTATATCCCATTATAATTAAGAAGTGAATCGTAGCGAAAAGTGCGCCATTTTTTAGCAAACGTCTGTAATCCAAATTCACCACTTTGTATTTTTTTGCCAATGAGAGAGTGAGAAGATCACATGCAGAACCTTGTGGTAAAAAATTACCTGCCATATTAACACCGCCTATGAATGCAATGATGATCGGGTTTGGAAAGAAACCTTCCCCTATAACTGCTGAAAAAATCGGGAGAAGTATAATGGTAACGGGTGTCCCCGCAAGAAATGCGGACAAGAGAGAAGACACACTTAGTGTTATCAATACAGCGAGATAAATGTTATCATTTAACAAGTTTACCAAACCTGTGGCGATCAACTCTGAAAAGCCAAATCGTGATAAAGAATTCGCAAGAATGAACAAAACCGCAAAAATAATGATGATTCTCAAGGAGATATCGTTCTTAAGATCCGAGAATTTAGTATTCTTATAGTGAAAAAGAAGAAGAAGAGCTGCAGATATAATAGCGACAAGGGCAGGTTCGAATCCTAAGATCATGAACATGAAAGTACCTAGAATAATGATAATTGTCATTAAAAAGTACTTTTTATTCTCGATCACAATTCCCGGGTCGAGGATTGATAATAGTATCTTCTTGTTTCTTTCAGTTGGTTTTTCTTCATTTTTTAATATGAACCTATCTATCAAGAAAATGGTAGATATTAACGTGATTATAAACAAAATGCCCATATTAGCAAGATACTCACTAAAACCCCACCCAAATTCCTTGCCAATAATTAAGTTTTTTAAGCTTGAGACTGGCGTGAGTATTGCGCCGATGTTTATAGTAATAGTCATCCCCATCATGTAGGTCCCAGCAGGTATCTCTAGAACTCGGCATGTCCTGTAGATCAATGGAATCATTAACAACGAGAGGGTAAAGTCCTCGATAAATGCAACCATAATGCCTGTAAACAGGCAAATCATATAGAAGAATAACCGATTATTCCCTTTCGTGATATGAATCAATTTAATCGCGGTATATTCCAAAACACGGTTATAAGTTGCAAAATAGATGATTATCTGCATGGCAAATATGAAGATTAATGTGTTAAAATCGATAAATCCAAGAATTTCTTCCTCTTTAACATCCGTAAGAGTGAGCATTGAAACTACTGCAATGGTTCCTATGATTAATGCAATAGGGAAATAATCGAACTTATCTTGAGAAAAAAAAGCCATCAAAATCGCAAATAAAACCAAGATAAATACTATTGCGGTTAAATTCATTCAATAAGAAGAAATGGTTTTTATTTTAAAAAGAATCACTTTAATTCGGAAATTGGAAAATATTAAAGATTAAAAGAAATTTATATAAGAATTTATGATTCTTGAGAACATTTTTTGTTAATCATTAGACAAAGGAAATTTTAAAAAAATCTTTTGAGGAAAATTTTTATATTTTTGTATATACTTTGTTTTATAATACTGACACAAAAGTTAAAGTGAGTATTATGGAATCCAAAGACACTATAACAAAAGAAGCAGGATATAATCCAAATCTCTTTAAAGTAATGTATTTCATTATCTATAGCTTTCTTATAGTATTTGATATAATATTTCTTATCTTGTTTATAACAGTTTGGGCAAGATTAGAATTACCGTATATGGGGGCTGCCCAGTTTCCAGGGTTATTTCTTTTATATGTTTTCTTTCTGATTCTAAAAATATGCTTTGAAAGTTATGAAATAGTGAGAATTATTCTATTTTTAGTATGGGGTAAACAGGATAAAGAAAGCGCGTATAAAGTAGCTGAGGGTTTTTTTGGTTTTAAAATTTTTAGAATGCATTACATTGTAATTATAATAACATTCTTAGTATGGATGGAATTCGCTAATACAGTTATGATGTTCAGGGATATTACAGCTGGGAGTGAGCAAGCTGAATTTTTAACGTTTTACATGTGGTTCCAAGTCATCCTTTTTATTCACATATATTCTTTAGAAATAGTTCCAAGGTTAATGCTATTATTTGCAGATTCTACCAATAAATCAAATAGAATGAGAGCAATAAGAAATATGATTGTATGGATGTTTGTATTACTATTCATACTCAACTTTAATTTCATAATATACTTAGCGATAAATTTCATGATAAGGATGCAACCTTAAAACTACTCAAAAATTTAGACTTAAATTCTTTTTTTTTTTACCTTTTACCTTTTTTAATCTTGATTTACAAAGACACATTGTAAAGAAATTTAAGTCTTTTATTTTTTTAATATTTTGACTATTATTATTTAAAAAATATTTAATGTTGTTTTTATGCTAACAGCTACAATAGAACAAGATGGAAAAACAAGAGTGGAACATTTACTTGTAATTGATGCTCATTCCCATCTAGGACAGGATGTAGATGGCGCAACAATGATGAATCCTTTAGCTCCAGGAGCAGGAACTTTTGATTTTTGGGGTAATGTGCAAGGAAGAATAAAAGCATATTGGGAGAAATCAATGGAACAATCGTTTACAACTACGATGGATGGCAAATTTACAAAAATTTCATGGTCTTTTACACCTTTTCCTTTTACAGATAGGCTTTATAACGAGCTTGAAAAGCTAGGAAAAAGACATTCTGATTTAAAAGAAAAATCCAAGTTCTATTCATTTATAGATCAAGGTGTTTGCTTTCCTTTCCAAGACGTGTTTAGAGATAAACATCCGGAAGCTTTATATAGAGCAAGTAATATAAACGTTTCCCGTTTTACAACAAGATTTCCCTTTTCAATGAAATTAATTGGGTATGGTCGTTGTGATCCAATGGAGGGTCAAAAAGCTGTAAACGAAGTGAAGTATATAAGAGAAACATTAGGACTTCGAGGTTTAAAATTACATCCCCGCTCAGAAAGATATATAGATAAAATAACTTCTGAAAAAGTAATCAACGTTCTCATAGAAGCTGCCAGCTACTCGATGCCAGTTATTTTTGATACTCGAGGTAAGAGTTCCATTTTAGAAATTGGAAAATTAATTAGATCAGCAAGAAATGTAATTAAGTCCAATTATCCTGATTTATTACCTCATTTTAAAGTTATAATTGCCCATTTTGCTCAAGGGAATATTGATGATTATGAAGTGTATAATACTATTGTTCAACCGAATACATATGGAGATCTTTCTATGTTACATGGAGCAGGTGCGGGAAATTTCTTTGAGAGTTTTCGAAGATGGTTTCAATCTAGTAACAAAAAAAATGTAGATAATCGTACTTGGTCCGAATATCTCCTTTTTGCTTCTGATTATCCATATTTTGGAGATGTGCATGCTCAAAAGCTTCTTAAGTATATTATGAATAAACAATTTTTTGATACGGGGGGCACTATTCAAGATGTTAGAAATATTCTTGGATTAAATCAATTAAAGCTTTTACCAGAATATAGCACTCCTCAAAATCAGAAAGAAACAAAAAATATACCAAGTATTATTGTTTCTAACCCATTTTATCAACAGAATAAAGAGAGTACTTATGACATGTCAATAATGGCACTAGCAAGACTTATCGTAGAAAATAAATTTGATATTAAGAAATTTTGCATTCAATTTAATGATTCTTGGGAAGTATTAAGTGAAGATGTATTATTATCTACAGTTTCCAATAAAAATAAGCAAGAACGGGACATATTATTAATGAACCTAGTGAAAGATCAAATATCAATTTTCGCACCATTGCAACCGAGTTTTGAGTGGAATAAATTTGGTTATAGCTATTTCAATCCTGGAGATCGTGCTTTTTTTGCTTCAGTATTTAAGCAAAATTATTTAGCAACAAATGTTATAAAAACAGTAGATACTTTTTCACACATATATACTTAAATTAGAATAGAAAATATCTTAGAAAATATAATTAATTTAAGTTATTATTTCTTGTTGTTATTTATAACCAGCAGAATCATAATATTTTTCAATCTCTAACTTCATTTTTTCCTTTACCTTGAATAAATCATCTTTGTTTTTATTATCTGAAATCAAAACTAAGTTTTTAAGATCTGTATTTAAATTTTCAAGATTACCAACAATTAAGCTTAAAGTACGATTTGTTGAATCAATTGAATG
>JAUWHL010000024.1 GCA_030605895.1 Promethearchaeota archaeon
TTATATTGTTAATTTTAAATTGTATTTAAACTATAGAGTTCATTAATACCTAATAATGACTATCTATAAATTATTGGGGATCGATAAACATCAAATAATTAACATACAAAAAACCTATAATCATTTTGTAAATAATAAAAACGATCAACACATTTTAGCTTCAGGAGCAAAAAATTTTGATGAAACTATAGGAGGAGGTTTTTACAGAGGTAAAAAATATTTAATTTTTGGAGCAAATAAAACAGGTAAAACTCAACTATGCCATCAATTATGTGTTCAAGCTTTTATACAATTCTCTAAGTATTGTAAAAATTCTAAAATTAACAATAAACAATATGTTTTTTATTTTGATACAGAAAATACATTCCGTCCTGAAAGAATAAAGGAACTTATAGTAAAGTATGATGTTGAACTCAATATAATGCTTAAAAATATTTTAGTATCTAAAATTATGAGTAATTCTGCTTTTTTACTTTCTTTAAATGAACTTGAAAACTTCTTGGGAAATAATTCTATTAACGTACTAATTATTGATTCAATAAATAACTATTACAATTCTGATTTAGCAAATGGAAATATCACCAATAATAAAGCAAAAGAGATTTTTTTGAAAATCTTAACCAAAATAGATGAGCTCTTATCATATCATAATTTAATTATCGTAGCAACAGCACAAGTTACCTCAAATTTCAATAGAAAAACTCAACTAAAAGTGTTACCCATCGGTAACCACATTTTAAACCATTTTTTTTCAGAATATATATATTTGGATTATAAAGAGTATGATAAAAGGTATGTCCAAGTAGTTAATTCTTTGAATCTTCCTGAAAAAAGACTACTATATAAAATAACATCCTCAGGAATTCAAGATTATAAAATTTAACTCAGAGTATTAGAAATTTAAAAATTCTTCAATGGAAAGATTTACAAAATCTTCTGTTATATGCTCAGAATTAACAAAATAAATTGGATTTTTTATCATTTTCTTTAACCATTTTATTACTTTCAATGCAAAAATGAGTTTTTTTAGTTTGATAGGATTTGCTTCTTGATTTACTTTTATATTTATTTTGGAATACTTCCCTATTATACTACCAAAATCCATACCTATTAGAAATAATCTGTGAAATGGAGATATTAAAGATCGTAAAAAAAAAAGTATTCGGTCTCCATCAGTAAATCCACCTGGGTTTATTAAATTTGTTAATGGTTCTACTTGGGTAGTTCCTATAATATTTTCAAATTTAATTATATTATCTTCAAAATATTGTAGTTTTTCAATATTATCTCCATGAGCATGAACAATATTAAAACTTGCATATTCAAATTCATTTTTGGTAATCCCATCTAAATCTGTAAAGATCGCATCAATTTTAATACCTTTTTCTCTTAATAAGATTGAGGCACCATCTGCAGCTAAATTGATGAAATCTTCAAAAAAAAATGCCCCCTCTTTTTTCCAAATAATATCAATGGTTTTTTCTAGCGATGGACCACATCCAAATATTAAAAGCGAAGGTTTTGTTAAAATTCTTTTTTTAAACAAATTTAAAACATCAATTAATTTCCAATTTTGAGTTTTCTTTAAAAATATCCGCGATAAATAATCACGGGCTTCACAATCCTTTTGATAGTCAAATTTGAAATCTTTTTTTATCAGATCATACCAATTTTTAAATTCCTTATGGAAATTTAATTGATCCTTTAGCTTAGAAGCCATATTTTCTTAAAAATCTTTTTAAATAATCAATCATAAAATTTTAAATTATTACCTTAATTAATAAAAACATACTATTTAATTCAATATTATTATAATTCATAAATTTAATAAAAAAGAGTTTGATAAGAATGGCTAAATGGTTTACTAAAACACATCAATGGTTTGATGATGCCACTAAAATGGTTGGAATTACACCATACGCTGCAGAACAGCTTGGAGAAATTAGTTTTGTTGATGTAGAAGGTCTTGAAGATGCTGAACTTGAACAAATAAAAATGGATGGAGATGAACCCTCAAGCGATCCAATTGATTGCACAGTTGAATCAAGTAAGGCTGTTGGTGATATTTATTCACCTGTAAGTGGTAAAGTAATTGAAGTTAATTCCGATTTGATGGACGAACCAGAAAAAATTAATGAAGATGGTTTTGCCGCTTGGTTATTTAAAATAGAGCCATCAAATTGGGAAGCTGAAAAGGGCAACCTATTAGATGAAGGAGCATATAATACATTTAAAGGTTAAAAAATATAATTACTATTATTATTTTTATTAATAACTTTTTTCTTTTTTTTATTTTCACAAAAATTTTTAGAAGAATACAATAATTTTATTCTTAATATTATAAGTCTAATTTGAATTGATATAGTCTTAATATATATTGTGTAAATAACGAAGAATTAATAAATGGGTTTGTAGTGAAGGCTTCTTTTATATTTAATGGTTAAATTACCCCCAATTTCACAGATATTATATATTGGAGTAATATAAACGTTATGATAATCATCATCATTCCAATTCCTAAAATCCATATTGCCATTTTTTTATTGTAAACATATTTAGATGCTTGAAACAAAGCGATAAATCCAATAGAACAAAAAAGAATTAAAGTAGAAGCAGCAATCCCTTCGATAATAAAACTTTCATGAATATCATTAAGGATAAACATGGGTTCTCCCTGAGCATTAGCCCCAACTGCAGGTGGTTCTCTAACTATGAAATAAACCACACCAGTTTGAAGGACAAATAATATTATCATGATAGTAATTACACTTAAAGATCTTGAAGGCATTGGAAAGGAAATTCTTGGCAGTTTCAATCTTGGAAAATTAATTTTTGGCTTCCTTATTGATTTTCCAAAAATCCAAGGAGTTCTACCTTTAATTTTTTCAAAAACCGTTTCAGAACCAATAACGTCCTCTTTTTTCGATAATTCTTTTTGCATAGGCTATGGATTAATTATTAAAATAAATTTATTAAGTTTTTCATAGAGTTATTAAATAACTCTTATAATTTAACTTAATTTTCTTAGTAAACTAATTAATAATTTCCAAACTTTTGTAACAGATTTAATTAGTAAGCGTTCATCTGGTGAATGAGCTCCTTCATTTGTAGGTCCAAATGATATCATTTCCATTTGAGGAAATTTCTTTTTCAAAATTCCGCATTCTAAACCGGCATGAATTGCTTTAATATCTATATCTTCATTAAATATCTCTTTATATGTTTCCTTACATTTTTTTAACAATTTAGACTGAAAATTAGGTGTCCATCCCGGATAATCGGAATCTTTTATAATATTAATTTCTAAACCACTTAAGTCTAATAAGGCTTTAGTTTTTTCCCAAAGTACGACTTTAAAATATTCACTTAAACTTCTTTGGCTTATTTTGATTTCTATATCATTATCTCTAGTTGTTATTGTACCAAAATTAGAAGAACTAAATACTAATCCATCAATTCGAGGATGCATTGAGAGAGGACCATTTGGCAATAAGTACATTATATTTAATAAGGTATCCTGAATATTTTTATTTAATATCTTATTGTTGGTATAATCCTCTAATTTCTCTATTGATAAATTTAGATCAGGTTCGATCCCATCAAAAATTACTTTTATTTTAGTAAATAGAGTTTCTATATAAGATAAGATCTCTGAGGAACTATTTTTTTTAATATATAATATAGCAGTTACTTCTCGGGGTATAGCATTGGTTCTATTACCCCCATCTAATGAACAAATATGAAATGGATATCGTATATTTAATTTCCAGAGAAGTTGACCAATGATTTTTAATGCATTTCCTCTTCCTAAATGAATATCTACACCTGAATGACCTCCTAATAAACCAGAAATAAAAATTTTAATTGGTATAAACTCTTCATTTTGTTGGTTTACTTCTATCGTATTTCTTTTTATTTCAACGAAGTGAACAAGACCGCCAGCACATCCTATTGTTACTGCATTATCTTCTTCTGAATCAAGGTTTATTAGGAAATCTCCATCTAAAAACTCTTTCTCAATGTTAAACGCACCTCTAAGACCTTGTTCTTCATCAACAGTAAATAACATATTCAATCCTAAGGAATCAAAATTCAATTCTCCTTTGTGTATTTTTTTCAATAAAGTTAATATATAACATATCCCGACACCATTATCAGCACCTAAAGTAGTTCCTTCAGCTGTAAGCCATTTATCATTCTCGATTTCTTCAACTTTTAATTTTAATGGATCTTTTGAAAAATCATGAGTTACTGATGAATTTTTTTCGCAAACCATATCCATATGACATTGTAACACCCCCCTTGATTTTTGTTTTGATTTTGCGGGAACTATTACTACTAGATTTCCAACAGAATCACTCTTGCTTTTAAAACCCAATCTCTCTGCCTCTTCCATTATAAACATTCTTATTTTCTCTTCATGTTCAGAACATCGAGGAATTTGAGAAACTTTTTCGAAATAATCCCAAAATTCAGAGGGTTGTCCTAAATCTTTTAAATTTAACAATATTATCCCTTCTAATCAAAATTTATATATTGATTCATTTATAATAATTATAAAATAACACAAAATTCTTTATAACTTTGTTTAAAGGCTGATTAAATGAGTTGGAAAGATCTTTATTCAGAAGTGAAAAAACGTAAAATAGAAGCACTAAATAAAAAGGATGTTGTGGAAGCTGTTGAAAAACATGGAAAGATTTTAGCTGTAAGTGGAAGATATGAAAAACCAAAAAAAGTAATTGAGTATATGTACGCATCCTTGAAGAAAGTAATCAAAGAAAAAGAAATTATGAAAGAAGATTTAAATCAGTATGATGTAGTACTTATTGGGTGTCCAGGTAGTGATATCCCGTACGCTGCTCATCCAAAAGTTAGAGATTTTGTCATGAATGGTGGATGGTTGATAACAACTGATTGGGCTCTACGGAGTATTATTGAAAATATTTTTCCGGGTTTTCTACGCTGGAATAAAGCCAAAACCGCTGATGCAGTTGTTGCATGTCAAATTAATGAACCAAACCACCCCTTTTTAGAGGGTGTAATAAGTGAAATTCAACAATCTAAATGGCAAAAACAATCTGCTAAAAATACAAAGAAAAGTGAATTTCGTTGGTGGTTAGAAACACGATCATTTCCTATACAAATTTTAAACCATCAAGCAGTTAAAGTATTAATTGCTTCATGGGAAATTCAAAATAAGTGGGGCGAATCCCCCGTACTTGTAGAGTTTGATTATGGAAAAAAAGGAGGGAGAATAATCCACATGATTAGCCATACTCATTTACAGAAAGGTGGCGCTAAAGGCAAATATGCCTCTGCTTTAATCTTAACAAATATTTTAGATGAAAAAGTATCTCAAAAAATGGGTATAAAAAAAACGCCATCCTCTGGATATGTTTCCGATTGGCAACAGACTCAACCTCAACAGCAATATAATCAACCTCCTTTAGAAGAACAATGGGTTGCTCCACCATCACAAACTGAATACTTAACACCCGCAACAGAAGGTAGTGGGTTGACAGAAACTTCCCAAATAATTGAGATTGATGTAAATAATCCTAGTTTCTCATTCACTAATAAGTGTATTTATTGTGGTTATGATTTCACGGAATATAAGGGAAAAGTTTATGCTTGTAATATGTGTAAAACCTTATATCATGAAAATTGTATTAATACCCAAATTAATGAAGGAATATGTAAAAAATGTAACAGAATTTTATTATGGTAATTTTGTTTTTTATGGGATATTAATACCCTCATACACTTTCTTTTACCAATATATTTCTTTTACTAATAATTTTTAATAATATTCCTGAAAATACTAATAATTAAATAATTATGGTTGATTTTAATCCAATATTTGAAGAGGTTGACAACTTAGGTAGAGAAAGAGTCATGGAATTAATGAGGACTCTAATTAATATTAATACTACAGTACCTCCAGGTAATTCTTACAGAGAATATGTGGATGCAATTTCACCTTATTTTAAAGATTTAGCTTTTGATCTTGAAGAAGTTACTGTTCCAGAAGAACTTATTAACAAAATTCCAAAACCTCTAGAAGGTCCACGAATCAATCTTGTTGCTACAAAAGAATTCGGAAAAGATAACTATATAACTTTTTGTGGACATATGGATGTTGTACCTGCAACTAATGAAGGAAATCAAAAATGGAGATTTCCCCCCTTTGAAGCTACAATTATTAAGAGTGGAAAAATTTATGGTCGCGGAGTAGGAGATAATAAAGGTCCTATGATCAGTTTAATCCTTGCCCTTCAAATAATAGATAAATTGAATCTCAAACCTAATTATAATATTAGAATCTTGAATTGTACTGATGAGGAAATCGGTTTTTATCCAGGAATACGCTATTTAGCAGAGCAAGGGTATGTAAAAGGAACCGTTTTTTCAATAGATTTTTCTGTTGAACCAATAATTTTAATGGGTACTGCTGGTAATTTAGACATTGATATTGAAACTATTGGTAGAAGTTCACACTCGGGACTTAGCTTTTATGGAATTAATGCTTTAGAAGAAATGATACCAATTTTAGTTGAACTTATGAAATTGAAAAAAAAAGTGGAAACACGTCAAAGTAAAGATATTCCCGGTTTACCAGATTCTAAAACAAAAGAAAAACGTAATCTCTCTCCATTGTTTAACTTAGATATAATAAAATCTGGTGAAAAATCTAATATCATCCCTGATACTTGTCAATTGACGATAAATCGACGAATAATACCAGATGAGAGGATTGAAGAAGTAAAACAAGAAATACTGGATGCGATTGAAAAAGGTAAAGCAAAAAGCAATGCGTTAGATGTTAAAACTTCATTTGAATATTCTTATCCTCCCCTAAAGGTTGACATTAACAGCCCAGAAATTAAAAAGATTATAAAAGTTATACAGTTAGTACATAAAATTCCTGAGGAAAAAATACATAAAACTGGAATAAATCTCACATTCGACGTTGGTTTTGTGGCACAAATCTTAAAAACTCAAGAAATTATACTTCGTGGAGCTGCTACTTTAAAATCTAATACTCATGGAGTCAATGAAACAATTAGGTTAAAGGATATTAAGAATTCTATAAAGGAAATTATAGTGTTTTTATGCGCTGATTTAGAAGACTTAAATTAAAAATAGAAAGAAAAAATAAAAAAAAAGAAAATTGATTTAACCGTTCTAAAAATTAGATTTCTATTATCTCTATTGCCTCTTCAGGACATTGAGTTTCGCAAGCCCTACATCCTACGCAATCTTCCCTGTTTTCTTCTATAACGTTTACTTTGCCTCCCTCGGGTTCACCAAAGTTTTCGGAAGGGCATACTTCATAGCATGTACCGCATCCAGTACAAGCATCTAAATCTAGCTTTATGTCGAATGACATTTCGTTAACCTCTTTAACTCGTTTTCATATTCCATTAAAATCCTTAAAGATATAACCAATCTGGCATATAATCTTAAAATTCTAAGAAATATTTAATTCTATTTTTTTCTTAATTTCTAAATTTTGATTATTTTATAATAATCTTAACTTTGATAATAATATAAAAAATATAAATTTCGGTTTTATTAGGAAAAGTTATCAATTTGATTATTGTATTTTAAATTTAATACAAGTTTTTTAATAAAAAATTGTTATTTAACATTGAAAGCTAAAGAACTTTGGAATTTCAAATATAATACCCCTATTCTTGGAATTGAAGTAGCTGATATCAATGGCAATGGTCAAATAGAAATTATAGCTTATACTAAAAATGGAATTTTATTATTCATATCCCTTAATGGCAAATTATTACATAAAGAGATTATCTCGAAAGATTCATCACTTTGGCATTTGAAATTATATGATATTGATGATGATGGAAGATATGAATTAATTTTAGGTGGAATGGATGGTATATTAAGAATTTTTAAATGCAATTTAACGTAT
Source organism: Promethearchaeota archaeon (assembly GCA_030605895.1). Lineage (GTDB taxonomy): Archaea > Asgardarchaeota > Lokiarchaeia > Sigyniarchaeales > SOKP01 > Loki-b32. The sequence continues at coordinate 7,940 of JAUWHL010000024.1, forward strand.
AATTTGGAACTTTTATGGACTCATAAATTTAATTCTTCTATTAGTGGAATACTTATAGAAGATATAAATGGGGATAATATTAATGAATTGATTATATTTTCTCTTGATAAAACTTTAAGGGTTTTAAATCCTTCTGATGGTAAACTAGTTTGGGGACAAGTGTTTGAAAATGGTGTAGGAGATGCGATTATTTTCTTAAGTGATAATAATTCTGCTAAAAAAGAAATCCTCGCGTGTGGAAATGACGGAACTATAAGAATTTTTGATGGAAAAGATGGAAAATTATTATGGTTTAAAAAATACTCTGAAAAACTACGAACTATTATTTATATGAATACACCTAAGGGGCCAGTAGTAATATGTGGAGGAGATGACAAGAAATTACATATTATAAATAAAATAACTCAAAATGAAATTAAAACTAAGGAATTTAACGATTATATTTGGAAAAGCATATCTTATCCATTTCCAATTCTTAATAAAGTTCTTGTTAGTTCTTATTCATTTGCCTATTTTGATGAATCAATACCAATAGAAGAAATAGAATTCACCTCAAATCTAATTTGTTTAAATGATTCTCTTAAAACCAATTGGAAATTAATAGGATATAATATTGAGTTTATAAGAATTATAAAAAAACTTGATAAGTTATATATCCTCACAGGCACTACTAAAGGAGAACTTCTTATTATTGAAGAACAAACAGGAAAAATAATATTTAATAGAAATTATAAATCTTGTGTAAATATGGCCCAACTCTTTATAAATAAGAATTTATTATTTAGTTGTCATGACGACGGAAAAATTATTGCACACAAATTAGAAGAAATTTCACTTTAAAATTCCTATAATTAATAATAAATTTATATTGCTCAAATACTCTAAAATAAAACAAAATCAATTTGTTTTTTAAAATTTAAAATAAAAAAAAGAAAATTTTAATTATAACTTATTCTTCTGCTTCTTCTGCTGCCAACTCTTCCTCTAATTCTTCAAGTGGAACTGGTGCAGGTGTTGTTAGCATACTATAACCAATCCAAATTGCAATAATTGAGATTAATAACACAAGAAGCCACATAGGTGCTACAACAAAGAGTCTCCAATCAAGCCAATCAATACCAAACAAATGGATCCATGAATCCCACTCACCAGAGCTAGGAGCCCAAATTGTAGTAAATAATAGATCTAAGATCGAGCCCATCGTGTAGATTATGGCGATTAGAATTCCAATAATCATTACAATGGCGCCTATAACTTTATCCTTTGCCATGGTTATAACCTTTTAGACTTATATTTTTATTTTAAACATAATTTCTTAAGCATGCAAATTATGCTTAATATTATTCTTAAAAAATGATTTAATTAAAACTATTCGATCATATTTAGTGGATCGTAAATAAAATATTAGGATGATCCACAATTAGACTATATAGGAATAATATAAAATATAAGATATTGCAAAATTAAGTATTAGATTTATGTCTGAAGAAACTGATTATGTGCTTATAATTGGATCAAGTAATATGGATTTAAACATTTATTCCAAAAGATTTCCAAATCCAGGAGAAACAGTTACCGGAGGGACATTTAAACAATTTTTAGGAGGGAAAGGAGCAAATCAAGCAGTAGCCTCTGTGAGATCAGGCTCTAAAACTATTTTTATAGGAAAGATTGGTCAGGATTCATTTGGAGATCAAATGGTTTCTCGATTGGCAGATGAAGGTATTAATACGAATCATATTATCAGAGATTCTCAAGAACCTAGTGGGGTTGCTTTCATTTTAATTGATGAAAATGGTGAAAACATGATAAGTGTAGCACCTGGAGCAAATCATAATCTGAAACCAGAAGAAATAAGAACTAAAACTAAAATCATAAAAAATGCAAATTCGATCGTTGTTCAGATGGAAATTCCAATAGAAACTATTCAAGAGATATTTAAAATAGCTTCTGAAGGAAATGTTATTAAAATTCTAAATCCTGCTCCGTTGAAACCCCTTCCAATTGATATTTTAAGTAAAGTAGATATCATAATTCCTAATGAGGGTGAACTTTTTCGTTTACATTCTCTGTTAGGTTTCAATGATTTATTAGTAGAGGAAAAACAAAAAATTGTTCAAGTTTCAAAAGATTTAGCAAATTTAGGGATAAAGTATGTGATAACAACATTAGGTAATAAAGGTTGCATAATTTTTGAAAAAAAAACAAATAAATTTTATGAGATAGGAACTCCTAAGGTTATTGCTGTAGACACTGTAGGAGCAGGTGATTGTTTTATAGGCGTTTTGGCTAGTATGTTAAGTAAAGGCGAAACAATTTTAAATGCTGTTAGATTTACGACAGTAGCAGCCTCTATTGCGGTCACCAGAAAAGGAGCACAAGAATCAATGCCGTTCTTAAACGAAATTAAAAAAAAATCAAAACAATTTGATTTAAATAAATAATAAAGGGAATAATAAAATTGCAGAAAGAAAACATCCCCATTCAAAGAAGTACTTCTTTGAGAAAGACAGATTCTAAGGAATTAACAATTGACATAAATCAAAAACATTTACGGGATATTTTTTTAATTAATGGTTCAATATTTAAAACTGAAGGAATTTTAGTTTCAGATTTACTAATCAAACCTCAATCTTATTACATGGTAATAAATAAAGGAATTACTCTACTTAATATTCAATACAATCAAGATATTTCTAACCATAAAGTAATATATGATCCGTATAAATACGAAACTTCACAGAGAAAATTTTTTGAACCAGATTGGTTTATAGAAAGATATAATATCCCAGAAGGATACATTGATACACTTCCCAAGTGGTATAGCTTTAAATTTACTTATTCTGATTTCAATTTAATATTTATTCGACCAGAATTTGGGCTCTCAATCCAAACTCATAAGTATAGAAATGAAGATTGGGAAATATTAGAAGGCAAACCTATCATTATCAATGGAAATAAAGTACATTATTTTGTGGAATCTGGCGTAATATGCCAAAACCCAATTAATACTTACCATTCTATCATTAATCCTAATAAAGATAAAAACAAGTTTGTAATGATTAAAGAAAGATGGGAGGGAAATTTTGATGAATATGATATAGATCGCGTTTTTAATCCAAATCACTATGAATAATTCTTTTTTACTTATGAAAAAATGAGACAAAAAGCTGTTTCTATTTTAAGGTAATGAGATAAGTGAGATTCTCACTTAAACTACATCTAACACTTATAAGTTTTATGATTTTTACTTATCTAACCTAAAAGTTAAAATTTAAAAAAACACTAAAAAACTTACTGTAATATGATTAATGAGAAAAATTTTACAGAATAATATTGATGGAATAAACAGATTGGTTAAAAAATGGCTCCAGATGAAAAATCTGATGAAAAAAAATCAGAAGAAATTGAAGAGAAAATTAACAACGACTTAGAAAAAGATTCAGATTCAGGGAAAGAGATTGAAACTGAAACTGAGACAGAATTAAAAGAAGATTTAGAAGAAGAAGGAGAATTAGATGCAAAGGCAGAGTTAGATAGACTTAGATTCAAATATAGAGGATTTACATTAGACGAATTGAAGAAAATGAATATGGATCAATTTATAAAATTATTACCAGCTAGAGCAAGACGATCTTTAAAACGAGGGTTACCTCCAAGACAAAAAAAGCTTTTAGAGAGGTTGAGAAGAGCTTATCGTGCAAAGAAGAGAGGTAAAGATCTACTTACTCGAACGCATGTTAGGGATATGTTAATTTTCCCAGAAATGGTAGGATTAAAAATTGGTGTCTATAACGGCATGAAATTCGAGATTGTTGATGTTAAACCAGAAATGATAGGTCATTTCCTTGGTGAATTCAGTTTGACTAGAAAACGAGTACAGCATGGTTCTCCAGGAATTGGAGCCACTAGAAGTTCTAAATATGTTCCATTAAAATAATGATAAATAAAATGAGTTGATAAAAATTGCCTAATTGGGGTTATTCTTTTATAGAACAGAAATATGATGCAGATAGATTAGCAAAAGCATCTGGTAGGGATATTAGAATTAAACCAAAACATGCGAGAGAAATTTGTGCTGTAATTAAAGGTATGAAAGTAGAACAAGCAAAAACATTTTTAGAAAAAGTAATCAGTTTAGAACAATCAGTACCTTTTAGAAGACATAAGAAAAAAGTAGCACATAGAAAAGATTTAAAGCAGTTTAAATGGTATGCTGGAAGATTTCCTCAAAAAGCCGCAGCGAGAATATATGAAATTCTTACATCTGTTGAATCAAATGCAGAATATAAGGGTTTAGATGTTGATTTATGTAGGATTATTCATTCAGCAGCACATAACGGCAGAATAATAAAAAGATATATCCCACGAGCACATGGTCGTAGCACAGCACGATTTAAACATCTCTCACATGTAGAAATTGTTATTTATGAATTCCCAAGTTAGGTTAATTTATGATAAATTTATAATAATAATTATGATATAATTGAAAGAAAATGAGTCCTCTAGTGAAAAATTTTATTGAACAAGGAATTAAGTTAATGCAAATAAACGAATATTTACGTTCAGAGCTAGTTCGTGCAGGGTTTGCTGGTGTTGAGTTACAACGTACACCATTGGGAGTAAGGATAACATTGAAAACAAGCCGTCCAGGACTAGTCATTGGGAAAGGGGGAAAGAGAATTCAAGAGATAACAGACGTTCTACAAGAAAGATTCGACCTAGAAATGCCTCAGATAGAAGTTGAAGAGGTTGCAGAACCAGATCTTGATGCTCAAATCATGGCAGAAAGATTAGCTTATTCATTGGACAGAGGAAGGCACTACAGAAGGGCTGGTTATTACATACTCAGAAAAGTAATGGATGCTGGGGCTCGTGGTGTAGAGATAATAGTCTCTGGTAAAGTAACTTCACAACGTGCTCGTGTTCAAATTTTTAGAGCGGGAACCATGTCTAAAAGTGGTCAAACCGCTCAAGAGGGTGTAGATAAAGGAGTTGCCCAATGTATACAGAAATCAGGAGTGCTAGGTATTATTGTGAAAATAATGCGAGCTGATGTAAAAATGGGTGATGATGTCAAAATCAAGGAAGATCTCTTAGTTAAAGCTCAAGTAGCAGAAGAAGCAAAATTAGCAAAAACACGAGCAGATTACGTGATTGAAGAAGAGGGTGTTTTAAGCGAAGATGAGAGGAAATTGCTTGATGAGGTAGATGAGGAGGATACTTCCGAAATCTCATTAAGCTCTGATAAAGAAGACGATCATAAAGAATCAGATAAAGAATAATTATAATAATAATAAAAAAGTGGTAAAACTTGGATATTATAACAGCTGAAAGAGTCCGAGAAATGGATGATAGAGAAAGGGAAAGAACATTAATGAATTTAAGAGAAGAGTTAATGATGCTTTACTCAATGCAAACTGGTGGTGGACTTGCTGACAACCCAGCCAAAGCAAAATTACTAAGAAAACAAATAGCAAGAATATTAACAGTATATAATGAAGAGAAACGATGATTGATCCAAAATATTTAATATATCATGATTTAATAGGGTTTATTGCCTATGCTAAACCCAAATCAAAATTGAATGGTAAAAAATTCTTGGACATAGGTGTTGTGATTGATGAAACAAGAAATATGTTAATTACTGAAAAGGATAATAAAATTAAGAAATATATTAAAAAAGATTATATATTTAGATTTAAAATACCTAATTACAAGAGTGAAGAAGAGGAGTACTATTTAGAAGTTCAAGGGAATAAAATTGTTGGATTTCCTATAAATAGATTGAGAAGTTTAAAGAAGAAGAGATGGTTAAAAATATGAGTAAAAATATCGGTATCCCTGGAGTAGTTCCTCCAAAATTCAAACCTGAAGAATGTAAAGACATTTCTTGCCCATTTCATGGAAAAACAAGAATTAGGGGGAAAGTTACACAAGGAGTCGTAGTAAGTAAGAAATCTAAAAATACTGTCATTATAAGACGTGATTATGTTCAATTTGTTAAAAAATATCAAAGATACGAGCGTCGTAATACGCGTTTAGCATGTCATTTAACAGACTGTTTAAGACAAGATATAGAAATTGGCGATTTAGTAAGAGTTGGTGAATCTAGAAAGATTTCAAAAACAAAAGCTTTTATAGTTCTCGAAAAAATTTCAGGTGGAGTGGTTTAAATGGGAACGAGAAGAAAATTAGGAAGAAAAACATATACTAAACCACGAACTAGTTATGGCTTATGTAATGGATCAAAAATCATTATTGCAGATAATTCTGGAGCTAAAATTGCTCAAATCATTAATGTAGACGGTTTCAAGACACGATTGAGAAGATTACCAAAAGCTTCTGTTGGAAGTGTATGTACAGTAACGATAAAAAAAGGAAAACCTGAATTAAGAGGAAATATAGTAAAAGCTGTAATTGTTAGACAGAAAATGATCTACAGACGAATAGATGGCACTAGATTATGTTTTGAAGATAATGCGGGAGTTATAGTCACCAAAGAAGGAGAGCCGAAAGCTACCGAGATAAGAGGACCGATTTCGAGAGAGGCAGCAGAAATGTTTCCAAGATTAGCATCAATTTCATCATTAATAATATAATAGAATGATTAAAAATGAAAGTAGAAAGTAGAAAACCCAGAAAACAGAGAAAGGCACTCTATAATTATAGTAATCATCAGCGTTCAAAATTACTTAGCACAAAGGTAGCTGATTTTCTTCGAGATGAATATGGGATAAAACGTCTTCCTCTCAGAGTAGGGGACCAAGTTCGAATTTGCAAAGGTGAGTACCGTGATTTCGAAGGGGAAGTAATTGAAATCACAAAAAATCAGAAAGCAAGAATAAAGGAGGCACAATTCGAAAAAACCGACGGAACTCAGTTCCATCCTCCAATACATATATCAAATTTAGTGATTACTAAATTCGTTAAAGAAAAAAAAATGGATCCATGGCGAGCTAATATGATAGAAAGAAAAACTATATATGGATTTTATGAGGAGGAATTAAAAGCACCAAAGAAAGAGAAGGAGGAGGAAAAATAAAAAATGACTAGACATGGCGGTCAAAAGACCTTAAAAAGGCTAAATACTCCCGCTTTCTTACAAATAAAGAGAAAACATGGAAAATTTTTTGTAAAACCTGCTCCTGGCCCACATCCTAGCAGACTATGTTTGCCACTTCTCCACATTGTTAGGGATCTACTCAAGATAGTTGATAATCATAGAGAAGCGAAGAAATTAATTGTTGCAGGGCATTTTAGGGTTGATGGTAAAGTAGTAAGAAATAAATCATTTCCAGTTGGATTGATGGATGTATTATCAATCGAAAAATTAAATAAACATTATAGAATATTACCAGATTCTCACCACGGTTTAATATTACATGAGATTTCTGAAGAAGCGAGTATTTTCAAATTATGTAGAATAAATAATAAAAAAACTGTAAAGGGAGGCCATATTCAGTTAAATTTACATGATGGAAGAAATATTTTGATTGAAGTTAAAGATCCTAGAACTCCAAAAGAGGATATATATAAAAGAATGGATGTTTTGAAAATTTCCATTCCAGAACAAGACATCCACAAAATATTAAGATTTAAAGAAAATAATAGT